>DASXXL010000001.1:0-12451 GCA_036503085.1 Pyrinomonadaceae bacterium
GTCCACGCGGTAAACTGGCGTGATCGGCAACATCACGGTAAACGTCGAACCATGTCCTTCACCGTCGCTGTTCGCGCGCACCGTTCCGCCATGTAACTCGACGAGGTGACGTACGATCGCCAGGCCGAGTCCCATACCGCCATGCTGCCGGCTCGTCTTCTGATCGGCCTGGCGGAAACGATCAAAAACGTGTGGCAGAAAATCCGCTGAGATGCCCTGGCCCGTATCGCTGACCACGATCTCGAGATGCGAGTTCACCCGCTGCGAACGTATCTGGACCCGCCCGCCCCGCGGTGTGAACTTGATCGCATTCGACAGCAGGTTCCAAACGACTTGTTGCAGTCTGACGGGATCGCCGGGAATGGCGATCGCTCCCGTGTCGATGATCTTCTGCACGCGAAGACCCTTCGCCTCCGCGGCGGGCCGCACTGCTTCCACGGCCGCATCGATGAACGAGTTTGGATCCGCGGGCTGCACGTCCATGCGCAACTTGCCGGTAATGATGCGTGACACGTCGAGCAGGTCGTCGATGAGTTGCGATTGTGCGCGCGCATTGCGTTCGATAGTTTCCAGTGCTTTGGCGGTGTCGTCCTCTCCCAGTTGGCCCATGCGCAACATGCGCGTCCAGCCGAGAATTGCGCTCAACGGAGTGCGAAGCTCGTGCGAAATGGTCGCGAGAAACTCGTCTTTCAAACGACTCGACTCTTCCGCTTGTCGATAGAGCCGCTCGTTTTCTGCTGCTGCTCGTTCTGCTTCGGCTCGCGCACGTTTTGCCGTTTCGTAGAGCCGCGCGTTGTCCATCGCGACCGCGGCCTGCGAAGCCAGACCGGCGACGACGATTTCGTCACGCTCGGTAAAAATGTTCGGCTCGGGATGACCAAAGAACAGACCGCCAAGCACTTCACCCGAGCGGGAAACAACCGGCGCCGCTAGATAACTCACGACCGGCAAATGTCCTTCGGGCATGCCGTAGTACGGAGAGTTTTTGCCGTACCGCGGATCCCTTTTCACGTCGGCGATGCGCACGACGCCTTCGCCGCGAAAAGTTGGACCAAACAGGTCGGTCGCGCGCGGCATGGGAAAATGAGCAAACGCGTCACGCGGCACACCGGCGAGTGTGAAGAGCATGTACGATGCGCCGTCTTCGTTCAGCACGTTGTAGAAGAACGAGCCGAAGCGCGCGCCGGTAATCTCCGGGGCCGCGTCCGTCACGGCCTGCACGGTTTTGTGCAGATCCAGTTCCGCTGAGATCAGTTGACCGACTTCGTTGAGCGTGCGGAGCGCGTCAGCCTGCTCGCGCAGCGTTTCTTCTGTGTTTTTGCTGTCGGAAATGTCCTGGACAAAGCCAAGCATCCCGAGCACCCGACCGCCAGCGCCATAGATGCCGCGGCCTCTCGCTGAAATCCAGGCTTCGGAATTACCAGGACGAATGACGCGATACTCGATATCGTAATCGGTGTGACTCACAAGCGCTTGTTCGATCGCGGCTTTCGCGCGTTCGCGATCCTCCGGATGCAGAAGGTTGCGCATGTCGGTCCACGTCATTTGCGGATTAGGCGGAAGGCCAAAGATACGCGCGGTCGTTTCGGAAAAACTAACCATGTCTGTTTCCGCGTCCCACGACCAGTCGCCGAGATGAGACGCGGCGAGGGCCAGCCGCAAACGTTCGGTAGCTTCGTCGAGATCGCGTCGGGCTCGCCGTTGGTCCGTAACGTCGCGGGCGATCTTGGAAGCGCCCACGATCCGGCCATCGGGGCCTTTGATCGGAGACACGGTCAACGAGATGTCGAGACGTTTGCCGTCCTTACGCTGGCGCACTGTCTCGAAGTGCTCGATGCGTTCACCGGAGCGCAGGCGCGCGAGAATCTGAGGTTCTTCGTCAAGATGATCGGGAGGAATGATGATCGTGATCGGATTGCCGATGGCTTCTTCCGCCGTGAAACCGAAAATGCGTTCCGCGCCCTGATTCCAACTGGTGATAATGCCTTCGAGTGTTTTGCTGATGATCGCGTCGTCAGCGGAGTCGATTAACGCAGACAGCCAGTAAGGTGCGAGTTCCGGACTTTTGAGGTCGGTTTCAAAGGCCGACCCATCCCTGATGGATCCGCCGTCAGCGGGTGTTTTAGACATACCTGTGCGAAGTTCTGTTACCTGTCCCAGAGGAGAATGCGATCAGGGGTTGGGGGCGGAGAGCGGATTATAGCAATTCACCCATCGCCTCGCACGCCTAAGTTTTATTGTTGTATTGACACAGCGCGATAGTGTCACTACTCTTCGCTACATTCGTTCCGTCGCGCTCCGTTCTTAAAAGTTCGACTCACCAAACCAATGAGTAAGAAGCAAGTAATAGATCAGACTGCCTTCGATCTAATGCTCTTCTGGCTGAATCCGGATCGTGATAAGGCCGCCCAGAAATACGAGTCAGTGCGCCGCCGTCTGATTGAAGTGTTCGCTACCCGCGGCTTTGCTGACGCGGAGCGCCTCGCCGACGACACTATCGACCGGGTCATCACTAAAGTGCCGCAGATCTCCGTGGGCTGGGTCGGCGATCCTTTGCACTACTTCCTGGCCGTCGCCAAAATGATAATGCTCGAAAATAAAAGACTTACACCGGCCCCGTTGGCTGTTCCCGAGCCGCCTGACCCGGAAGAACTCGAACGGCAAGATCGTTGTCTCGAACACTGTCTGGAATTGGTGTCTCAGGATGAGCGCGCGCTGGTTCTGGAGTACGTCGACGGCAAGAAAAAGGAACGTCACGACCTCGCCGAGAGGCTCGGTATCTCAGCAAATGCCTTGAGAATTCGCGTCTACCAAATAAAAAAGACGATTACGCCATGCATCAAGGAATGTCTGGGGCAGGAGGTGTGAGGAAATTTTATGGGCACTGGGCGCATTAGAGGACGTAAGGTCTTCCAAATCGAAGAAAGCTAACCGATGTCTCAGGACGCCATAGACCGAAACACACTGAAACAGTACCTGTTGGGCGAGCTGAGTCAGGAGACGCAGCTCGAAGCAGTCGAGGAACGTTTGTTCACGGACGACGACGTCTTCGAAGAGTTGCAGTTGGTTAAGGAAGACTTGATCGATCAGTACGTGAAGGACGAGTTCACTCCTGCGGAACGGCGAAACTTTGAGCGAAATTTCCTGACGACGGAAGAGCGGCGCGCGGACGTACGGCGCGCCCAGGCGTTGGCCGGTTATGCCGGCAGGAAAATGGCAGAGCTGCGGCAGTCGCAGGAAAAAAAACTCTCGAAGAATGGTGACCGGTCGCGTCCGCGCTGGTGGTGGTTGCCGCGACGACTAACTCCCGCGGGAAATTCCGTGGTCGCGCTGCCGCTGAATCCGGCGTGGGCTTTTGTCGTGGTGATACTGGTCACTGCTGCGCTTTCATTCGTGGTGTGGCGCGGGTTCTTTTACCAAAGCGATCTACAGCGAGGACTGCTCGCACTCAAGTCCACGTACCGCCTACAGCGTCCGGTTGAATCTCGACTCACCGCGCTCGATTACGCGCCGCTGCCGAACACGAGAGGCAACGGCAACAAGCAGATCGATACGCTTTCGCAGGAGCGAGCAGAGCGTC
This sequence comes from Pyrinomonadaceae bacterium, assembly GCA_036503085.1. Classification (GTDB taxonomy): domain Bacteria; phylum Acidobacteriota; class Blastocatellia; order Pyrinomonadales; family Pyrinomonadaceae; genus PSRF01. The sequence continues at coordinate 3,581 of DASXXL010000001.1, forward strand.
TGTTGCGTGACGCTCAAAACGACGATCCGGGTGCGGCTTCCGATCACGCGCTCGGCTTGTACTACGTCACGCAACTAAAATTCGACCAGGCAATTCCGCTCTTGAAGAAAGCGGTTGAGGCGCAGCCGAACGATGCGCAGTTTCAAAGTGATCTGGGTGCAGCTTTGATCGAAAAGGCGAAACTCGATAAACAGAACGGCGACCAGGCAGCAAACTTTACGGCACTTTCAGAAAGCCTCGAACACCTGAACCGGGCGCTGGCGTTGAATCCGTCTTTGCTCGAGGCGCTCTTCAATCGTGCGCTGTGTCGTCAGTACCTGCAGCTTCCGGAAAAAGCTGCTGAAGACTGGCGCCTGTATTTGACGAAGGACTCGCAGAGCAACTGGGCGGACGAAGCGCGCGACAGATTAAAAGAACTCGAAGCGCAGACGTCGAAGGTCTCACAAAACAAAGACGCCGTGCAGAGTTTCCTCGCGGCGTACAGTGCGCGCGACGACGAAATTGCGTGGCAAGTGTTGTCGCTCAATCGTGACTCGCGCGGCGGCCTAATCGAAAATCAGTTACTCGATAAATATTTAAATCTGGAACAAGCGAACGAGGCGCAGGGTACGTTCGCCGCGCTCGCTTATGCGAGTGAATTGCAGTTGAAGCGAGCGGACGATCGCTTTGCGGCGGATCTCGTGCGCTTTTATCAATCGCCATCCCCGGCCGCGCGCAAATTGCTGCTCGAAGCGCGCGCCCTGACCAGCCAGGCTAATCAAAGCTTACGAGACATCAAACCCGAAGACGCTTTTGGCTACTGCGCGCAAGCGAAAGAGATCTTCGACAAGCTCGGCGACAAAACCGAATCGATGTATCTCGACTACCTGCTGGCCCACGCGTATCTAGGTATGCACAAGTCAGAGCAGGCGCTCACCTCCTTTCAGGCCGTTGTTCGCAATAGCGAGGTGGCGCAGTATCAGTGGCTGCTTTCACAAGCGCTCAGCGGCGCCGCGAACGCTCAACTTGGTCTCAACGATTATTCGGCGGCACTCGAAACGAACAAGCGCGCGCAACAAGTGTCCGAACGTATCGGCGACGTCAAAGGCCTGATGAAGACCGCCGACCAGTTGTCAATTTTGTACACACGTCTCGGCAACTATCCGGCGGCCATCGAACACCAGGCGCAGGGTCTCGCGTTAATGAACCAGTTTGTCCTCGAGCCGGCCCAGGCGTGGCGCAGCAATTTTCTGATGGCGACGCCGCTGCATCTGATGGGCCTGGACGCCGCCGCGGAAGACTTTGAGCAGGAATCGCTGCGAGTGGCCAAGGCGACCACGAACCCGTACAACATGTGTCGCTCCTACATCGGACTCGGTGTGATCTATGGCAGTCAGCAGAAGTACGACGAAGCGATCCAAAACGTGCACGCGGCTTTCGATCTTGCCAGGACGATTTCGAGCGAGGAAACGCGCAAGGACGCGCTCGCCTACTCGTCACTCCAGCTCGGGCATCTTTACCGGCAAGCCGGCGACTTCGGGAACGCCATGGCCAGCTACGATGACGTACTAAAGACTTATGACGATGCCGTTTACCCCGCGTTTGTTTACGCGGCGCGCAAAGGAAAACTGTTGTCCTGCATCGCTCAGGGCGGTTGTCCGTCAGTGGACCACGACATTGAAACGACGCTCGACCTGTTTGAAGGCTATCGCGCGAAGATTCGGGAAGAAGCGAACAACTTCGTTTTCTTCGACGCCGAACAAAATGTTTACGACGCAGTGATTGGTTACGAGCATTCCGTCAATCCGAGTTCACCGCTGGCGTTTGACTTATCAGAACGATCGCGGGCGCGCACGTTGTTGGACCAGGCAAATGGAAACAGCGCGGTCGCGAGTCATCATGCGCCAATGAAACCGGTGATACCCGTTACTTCAGTGCCTTTAACGTCAGCCCAGATCCGGCAACAAATGCCGGTCGAGTCGCAGATACTTCAGTATTCCGTTCTGCCGCAGAAGGTCCTCATCTGGTTTCTCTCGCGCACAAACATGCGCGTTTTCGAGCAGTCGATCGCGGCCACGGATTTACACGCGAAGGTGTCGCGGTATTTGCAACTGCTGTCGGCGCCTCCGGTTAACAATGAAGCAGAGGTTGCGGCGGCTGGCGCGGAGTTCTACGACTTGCTCATAAAGCCCGCTGAAGGTGAGCTCGATCGCCACAAGCAACTCTGCCTCATCCCCGACAAATCGCTCAACGATCTGCCGTTCGCGGCTTTTGTTTCTCGTGCTTCGGGGAAGAGTCTGGTTGAAGATTACGTCCTGACGCGCGCTCCCAGCGCGACGGTTTTTATGGTGAGCACCGATAATGCGCAGCGTAGTGACTCGGTGGTTGATGAGCAGTTGTTGAGCGTCGGCAACCCGCGCTTCGATCACGCGGCCTTTCCGATGCTAGGAGACTTGTCGTCCTCCAAACGTGAGGCTGAAGAGATCGCCCGTTTGTACAACTCTCAGCCCGCGATTGTTGAGCAAAACGCGACGAAGAATCGCGTCGTTGCTGAAATGGCGAAAGCGAATGTTGTTCACCTGGCCATGCACGCCGTCGTTGACGAACACTCGCCGTTGCGTTCCAAACTGGTGTTTGCGAAAGACGAATTATCCCAGAACATTTCGCCTGACGCGGCGACTCTCTCGATTGGAGAGATCGACGGGATATCCATGCCCGACGCTCGTCTTGTGGTCCTCTCAGCGTGCCAGTCAGCGGCGGGCCGTTATTACGACGGCGAAGGTGTGATCGGAATTTCGCGGCCGTTTATTGCGAAGGGAGTGCCGCTGGTGGTGGCAAGCCTGTGGCCGGTGGATTCCGATGCGACGGCGGAATTGATGATTGCGTTTCACCGCAACCGTAAACGCGCTGCTCATTCAACTGCCGAAGCGCTCGCCCTGGCCCAAAGAGCCATGCTCGGCGGTCCCGATCCGCGCTACCGGCATCCCTACTACTGGGCGCCCTTCGTCACCATCGGTGGCTACGCCCGGTTCTGACCGCGCCAAAATGTTTTAGCCCTCTTCGTCATTAGCGATTGAAGAGAGAGGCCACGCATTTGTACGGCGATACCCCTCTCAACGTATTTCTTCCGTCCACAAACTAAGAAGGAGAACACATGGCCACAAAAGCGACGATAATTCTTAGAGGGCTTATCGCTGTCTTCGTTAAGCCCGACAACAGTCAATGCATCGCAGGAGTGCTTTCGGATGTGCCGCAGGACCACAAGTTGAGGATAGCTTTTCGGCAGCCTGATTCAACGGGAACTATGCAGGAGTACGCCCACCTCGACCAAAAGGATATCGCGAACAACCTTAGCCTTGACGTGCAGAACATCTCTCAACAGCAAATCACATATCGTAAGCCCGACCTCGCAGTCGACCGCCAACATGATCCGCCCGCGGGTACCGAAGACTCTTTCAATTGGGTAGTCGATCTCGAAAACATCGAACTCTACAATCGCAGTATCAAGGCCCGCACGAGCGCTTTTAATCCGATCCTCACCTTTACCAACGGTGAGCTGTTCACAAACTTCATTCCAAAGAGTGCGCTTTTTACCCTTCGTGGCCTGTTCGACAGGCGAAAATTCGGTTTCGTCGGATCTGTCATCGGTGCTGAATTTCGGTTGGACCAGCCGCCCAACAGTAAAGCCGTGTTTCATAACGGGCAGCAACTACTTACTCCCCCCGATCCCAACAAAGATTGGGAAATCGAGATCAATAACGACGCCCCTGCTCACTCGGGAGTCGTCACGGACGCAAATCACTATTACAAAGCTGTGGGCTTGACCCTTACTGAACCTGAACGGTTCCTATTCATGTGCGTCGGAGGGACCAGCGGACCCGCCGGTCCAGAGGCGGCATGTTTTACTGCTTTCCTCGGCAAGAGTCTGCCGGAAGGTTAATAATCCGCCGAATATTGAATCGCCATGACCAGAAAATTTCCACCTCCCGCACCACCCGAACTCGTCTTGATCGCAGATCCGAAGGCGAAATTGCGAGTGAAAAATGGACGAATCACTTCAATCGACCCCGAATTTGACTTTAGTCCATTGGCCAACTTGCTTGCTTCGGCGGAAGCAGTGATCGCGCCTTTGTACGGCGTAAGTGAAGATTGGGTACAGCTTAGAACTGTTCGCACGGAAAAAATGATGGGCGAGGGCCAGCGACTTGATCTCTCGATCTTCTACAAGATTAGTGCGCCCGCAGGTCTCGCATCCCTCGCCCCAGCGCTAAGAGAGATTGATTTTATCAAGGCCGCTTACGTCAAACCCGGAGTCGAACTTACGATCATCGATAACTCGATAGAGTCGGTCGATGGTCTCCCGCCTGGTCCAGTCACGGGAAACTTCACCCCGCAACAGGTGTATTTGAACGACGTGTCGGACGGTGGCATCGGAGTGCCGTGTGCCTGGGCCAAACGGGGCGGCCGTGGCGCGGGAGTAAACATTGTGGATGTGGAAGGGGCATGGCGGTTTTCGCACGAAGATCTGCTTCAGAATTCGTGCGGGCTGATTACCGGTGGCGGTGTACCCACCAATGATCTTGGTTGGAGAAATCATGGCACCGCCATTCTCGGTATTATCGGTGGTGACGATAACAAGTTTGGCGTAACTGGAATCTGTCCTGACGCCAGTGTGCGTTCGACGTCCGTTTTTGGAAGCTCGAGTGGCGATCCCGTGCCGAATTGGAGTGCGGCTGCAGCTATACGACTCGCGGCTGATTCACTGCGGCCGGGTGACATTATTTTGATCGAGCATCATTTGCCGGGACCGGTAGTGAATTACGAACCGAATGACGATCAGCTTGGCTATATTCCAATCGAGTGGTGGCCTTGTAATTTAGCTGCGATTCAGTATGCGACCTCGCACGGCATCATCGTCGTCGAAGCAGCCGCGAACGGCAAACAGAACCTCGATGACCCGATTTATTCAGTCCCTCCTCCGGAATTTCCCGATTGGTGGCTCAACCCTTTTAGCAAGGGGTCGATCGATAGTGGAGCTATTCTCGTCGGCGCGGGCTATCCTCCAAAGAAAGTGCATGGTGGTAATGATGAACTGGATCGTACCCGTGTAAAGGAATCGAACTTTGGTTCGAGGGTGGACGTGCAGGGATGGGGCGACAACGTAGTCACGTGCGGGTACGGTGGTTTGGCCGACAATGATGAAGATGAAGATCGCTGGTATACGAGCCGCTTCAACGGAACGTCGAGTGCGGCAGCGATGGTTGCGGGCGCCGTCGGCTGCCTGCAAGGGATTATGAGAGCGCGCCAAACGCTGCTCGATCCGATCAGCCTGCGAACATTGCTGCGCGACAACAGCTTAAACTCGCCGCAACGCGCTCTGATCGGCAATCCTGACGACGTTCACATTGGACCAAGACCCGATCTCTGTAAACTCATCGATCACTTAATACCGTCTCTGACATTCGTGGAGAAGACCATGGTTCTTATCAAGACACGCAAGCTCGCATGGAGGTTATAAACCCGAACTCATACAGTTGAAAGGAGAACGAAAATGGCAACCAGTAACGTTACGCTCATTCTCGACGGACTACTCATTTTGACAGCGACGGAAGGCGAAGATAACGGTGAAGTAGGAGTTCTTGGATTCGATCCGCTAGGCCACGCGCTGGAAATAACGGTTACGAGAAAACATGGCGGCACGCCCGTCGACGTAAAGACGTTTGATAGGAACAGCCTCGGCAGGCAACTTTCGTTGGACATTCAGCCTGGCAAAAAGATCTCAGTCCGCGACAGGACTCCGGTGAACAGGATGGACCCCGTGACGCATGAAGAGTCTGTGAAGTGGTTTGTTGATCTCGATGAGTTATATGGCTTCGCCATTGGCGCCGATCGACGTATGTTTAGTCCGATTCTGAGCTTTAACGGTGGCGAGTTGTTCACGGCCGTGAAGCCCAATGACAGCATCCTTGACAGGCACAAGTTACTCGGCGCGCCCCAACACGTAGGTCGCGTCGCGCTTTACCTCGGCGTCGTCTTCAAAAATTCAACTCGGGCGATCTTCAGGAACGAGGGCGTAGCCCTGTTCGATTCAAATGACAATCCCGGCGACGACTACGAGATCCATATCAGCCATGGCACACACCAGCATCCCACGAGCTCGGCTGATGCTAACTGGTATTACATAGGAGTCGGCGAAAACATTCCGGTCGGCCAGGAAATTCTGTTCTCTTCAGACTCGACATTGGTTCAACAATTGACGGAGATTGAGCACGACCACGCCGGGATGGAGAATCGTGACAGCTCCGCGATGCCCAGCGACGTAGTAATGGAGAACGTTAAAGCGAAGATAGAGAAACTCAGGGCATCCGGAGCCATTACCGCCGGCCCCGAAGCGGCGTGTTTTCCGGCTTACCTGAGTGTTTCTAAGATGACCTGATGTCTTAGTGACCCTGCGAGAGCTTGCCGATCAGCGTGAACAACGGTAGGTACATCGCGATGACGATCGAGCCAATGGTGACGCCCAGGAAGCCGATCAGTAAGGGCTCGATCAGGGTCAGCAGGTTCGCGATGGCCGAGTCGACTTCCGCTTCGTAAAAATCAGCAATCTTGCCGAGCATCGCGTCGAGCGCGCCCGTCTGCTCACCGATGCCGATCATCTGCGCGACCATGTGCGGAAACACTTCCGTCGCTTTCAACGGATCGACGAAGTTTTCACCGCGCTCGACACCCGCGCGCACTTTCGTGATCGCTTCTTCGATGATCACGTTGCCGGACGTCTTCGCCGTGATGTCCAACGACTGCAAGATCGGCACGCCCGAGGAAAGTAACGTCGAGAGCGTGCGCGAGAATCTCGCCACGGAGATCTTGCGAAAGATGTCGCCGATGATTGGTACCTTCAACAACACCCGATCGATATTCTTTCGCCCAGCCGGTGTTTTGTAGTAGAAGCGAAACGCGATGACACTGCCGATAATCGACGCCAGGATTGCGAGACCGCCCCAACCCGCAAGGAAGTTACTGAAAGCAACCACGATGCGCGTCGGCAACGGCAGTTGTTCACCGGGACCAAGCAAGCCAAGAAAGATCTGCTGGAACTGCGGAATGACGACGATCAGGATCACTGCGACCGCCACGATCGCCATCAGGATTACCGCCGCCGGATAAATCATCGCCGAGATGATGTCGCGCTTCAGTTTGACGATCTTCTCAATGAAGGTCGACAAGCGTTGCAGGATCAGATCGAGAATACCGCCCGTTTCGCCGGCTTCCACCATGTTCGCGTAAAGCTGATCGAACACGCGCGGGTGCCGCCCCATCGCCGCCGCGAGCGTCGAACCTTCTTCCACGTCCTGACGCACCTGAAGCAGGATCTGTTGGAAGTACTTGTTGTTCTGCTGCTGCGCGAGAATCTCGAGACACTGGACCAGCGGCAGACCCGCATCGATCATCACCGAAAACTGGCGTGTGAAGATCGAGAGATCCTTCGCCTTTACTTTCTTGCGGCCGCCGATCTTCGGGATGGCGAATTCGCGGTTCTTCTCTTTGACGGACGTAAGCGTGACTTGCTCGCGCCGCAGGATCTGGCGCAGCGCTTCGCGATCGTCGGCGACGCGTTCGCCCACCACGATCTCGTTGAGTCGGTTGCGGCCTTTGAAGACGTACGTTGGCATAACTGTCAGCTCCGGATCTTGCGATTATTGTTTATCGGGTTATTGTTGGCCTCGTACCAACCGGTCGCCCTTGTGCGTAGGGGCTCGCATGCGGTTTGGCGCCTGCGTTCACGCCCGAACCACGATCGATCAACTCGCGCAACTCATCCACGTTCGACGAACGCTGCAACGCCGTGTCCATCGTGATCTGGCGCTTGTGATACAACGTGGCGAGTGACTGATTGAACGTCTGCATGCCGTACTTGTCCTGGCCCGTCTGCATCATCGAGTAGATCTGGTGCACCTTGTCTTCGCGAATGAGGTTGCGGATCGCGCCGTTGGGCACAAGGATCTCGAGCGCCATCGCGCGGCCGCTTCCCTCAGCGCGCGGCAGCAGTGCCTGACAGAGAATTCCTTCGAGCACGAGTGAAAGCTGTGCGCGGATCTGTGCCTGCTGATCGGATGGAAAGACGTCGATGATACGGTTGATCGTCGATGAGGCCGAGTTCGTGTGTAGCGTGGCGAGTGTAAGGTGACCTGTTTCTGCGATACGCAGTGCTGACTCGATCGTTTCGAGGTCACGCATTTCGCCGACGAGGACCACGTCCGGGTCCTGACGTAGAGCAGTGCGAAGCGCGGCCGCGAAGCCATGTGTGTCGGCGTTCACTTCACGCTGGTTGATCAAACAGCCTTTGTGGTTGTGGAGAAACTCGATCGGATCCTCGATCGTCAGGATGTGTTCGTGACGGTCGCGATTGATCTTGTCGATCATCGCTGCGAGTGTTGTTGACTTGCCGGATCCGGTTGGACCAGTAACGAGAATCAGGCCGCGCGGTTTTTCGCAAAGCTGTTTGACGACGGCGGGCAGGCCCAGTTCTTCGAATGCTTTGATCTCGTAGGGAATCGCGCGGAACACGGCGCCGACGGCGCCACGCTGATTGAACAAGTTCGCGCGAAATCGTGACAGGCCTTTGACGCCGAACGAGAAGTCGAGCTCGAGGTTCTCTTCGAAGCGATGCTTTTGCGCGTCAGTCAAAACTGAGTAAGCGAGCTGTTTGGTGTCGGCTGACGTGAGCACGCGATACGATTCGAGTGGACGCAGATGACCGTCGACTCTGATTTGTGGCGGCGAGCCGGTCGTAATGTGCAGATCCGATCCGCCGAGCTCAGAAAGTTTTCTGAGTAGTTCGGAGAGTGAGATCTGCGGAACAGATTCGTTGAGTCGCATTGAAGCGTTTCTCCT
>DASXXL010000002.1:0-2228 GCA_036503085.1 Pyrinomonadaceae bacterium
AAAGTCGCGTGCGAACTGATTTCTCTGTGCCTCTGTGTCTCTGTGGTTGGTTTTTGCCAGGAAATTTATTAACCACAGAGACACAGAGGCACAGAGAAGAGTGCGTTCGTTGAGTTTTGGGGCAAAGCTACCTTGAATAGAACTCGCATTGTCTCGAGTAGAACTGGCATTTGTCTCGAACAGAATTCACAGTTGGATATCGTGGGTTTTGCAAAGCGCGTCTGCGGTTCGCCCCAACATCCCACGCCCGCGGTGCAATGATTTGCCGGTCCAAACCAATTAAGATCTCGCGCACTCCATCTGATCTTTCGCGCTTTCACTACTGCAGTCCACAAAATCATTGACAACGCGACAACGCGCTTGCTATATCAGCACGCAACCGTTTGTACCCGTTTCTGTTCTCCCAGTCTTAGTCTCTGCGTTACTTCAATCCCCCGAAGTCGTAGCACTGACGTTTGCCACGAACCACGTGGCCCGTTCCAACTTAGTTTTGTCTGCCAGCGTACCGATTCAGGGGGAACCATGCTATCTCGCACACCAACACTCGCGCTATTCGTCTTCTTTTTACTTTCGGTCACGACCGCCCTGGGCCAAAGCGATCGCGGCTCGATAACCGGCCACGTGACCGATCCCAACGGCGGCGGCGTCGCCAACGCCAAAGTCACCGCCATCAATCTCAACACCGCCGAAACTCGCGAAGTCAAAACTTCCGACGACGGTAACTACACGATTCCCGAACTCAAGGCCGACCCGTACAAAGTCACTGCGGAAGCCGCGGGTTTCAAGACCGCCTCCGTCGAGAACTTCGTCGTCGCGGTGCAAGTCAATCGCACTCTCGACTTCAAACTCGAGATCGGCGAGATCAGCAGCGTCGTCACGATTACGAACGATGAAGCTCCCGTCCTGCAAACTGAAACACCAGTGCGGCAGACCAACGTCACCGAACGCCAAGTTAAGGAACTGCCGTTGCTGGTCAGCTCAGAATTCGCCGGTCGCACACCGTTGTCCTTTATATATCTCGACAGCAACGTGACGCAGGGCGCGCCGACGCAAGGCGGCAGCAGCACCGACACGACGCGTTTTCGCATCAGCGGCGGGCAGGCACTCGGCACGGAAATTTTGATCGACGGCGCCAGCACGCGACGCACGCAAAACGGCACGTTCTTTTCGGAAGTCGCTCCCGGTCCAAACGCGTTTCAGGAATTTACGCTTTCAACCAGCACTTATTCCGCGGAGTTCGGCAACTCATCCGGCGGCGTGGTCAACTTCACGCAAAAGAGCGGCGGGAATGATTTTCACGGCGAGCTTTATGATCTCATTCGCAACGAAAAGCTGAACGCGAATACGTTTCGCAGCAACGCCCAGGGAATCGAGCGCGCACGCGACAATCAGAACGACTTCGGTTTCAACGTCGGTGGTCCAATCATCGTACCGCACTTCGGCGAAGGCGGACCGCTCGTCCACAGCTTCCGCAATCGCGCGTTTTTCTTTTTCAACTACGAAGGCTATCGATTCACCGAGGGCTCAAACAACATCATCACTGTGCCCACGCTGCGAATGCGCAGCGGCGACTTCTCCGAGTTGCTGACCGATCCTTACATCCTGAAGTTCTTCGGACACGGCGTCCAACTCTACGATCCACGACAGCCCGCAGGAACTCGCGTGCCGATTCCCGGTAATCGCCTCGATCTATACCTCGGCGGCGCGCGCATCGATCCGGCCGGCATCAACTCGCTTCAGTTTTTCCCCGTGCCCAATCAAACGGGTCCGCTTGGTTCGTCTGTCTTCCGGAATTACCTGTCGATCGGCCTGCGCCCCACAAACATGAACCAGTACACGACGAAACTCGATTTCGTCACGTCTGACAAGAACCGGCTTTCGGGCAGCTTCTCGCACCGCAACAACGATCGCATCGCGGGCGATCCGGTGCCGCGCTTTCCTTTGCCGTTCACGTCGCAGGGAGCGTTCAATCAGCTCTTCAAATCGATTCTCGTGCGCGTGCAGGACGATTACACATTTAGTCCAACGGTTTTGAATCACTTCAACGTCGGCTTCACGCGCTACGACGTGGCGAATCGCAATACTACCGATCCGTTCGACACTGCGTCGCTCGGTATACCTGTTAACGCCACGCAGAACAGCGCGTTTCCGCGCATTGGTTTTCCCGGTTACGGCGATCCGACAAACTCCGTAGATCCGCGCTCGTATCAGGACATCGGCTCGAGTTT
>DASXXL010000003.1:0-3742 GCA_036503085.1 Pyrinomonadaceae bacterium
TTAAAGCCCGGATCGACTTGTTGCAGCCGCCAGAAACTCTTGATCAGCAGACCCGCGCCGACCACCAGCATCACCGCCACGCTCACCTGAAACACGACGAGCAACTGGCGAAAACGCAAACGCGCCGCGCCCGGTCCCGACGTGCGTCCACTCTGTTCGAGCGCGGTCTGCAAATCCGGTTTCGACGCATGCCACGCCGGCACGAGACCAAACAACAAACACGTCACCAGCGACAACAGCAACGTGAAACCGAGCACGCGCCAGTCGAGCGCGACATGCGCGAGGCGCGGGATCTGTTGCGGGACAAATTTTAGTAAAACCTTCAAACCTACTTCGGCCACGCCAAGTCCCGCGATTGTTCCGATCACCGAAAGCAACAAACCTTCGACGAAGAACTGCCGCACCAACGTCGCGCGCCCCGCGCCGAGCGCCGCGCGAATCGCGATCTCTTTCGTGCGCGCCGCGTGTTGGGCCAACAGCAACCCGGCGATGTTCGCACACGCAATCAATAGCACCATTCCCACCGCAACGAGTAACGTCACCAACGCCGGTTTGACATTTCCCACCACTTCGTTGAGAAACGGATTGACGATAATTCCTTCGCCGCGATTGGCTTCGTATTCCTGCGCGAGTCGCGCGCCGATCGTGTTCATCTCGGAGCGCGCCTGCTCGATCGTGACGCCCGGCTTCATCCGCGCGAGCACTCCCATCACGTGAGCACTGCGGAGCGCCGCGAGGTTCGCCATGTACGACATCGTCTTCCAGTAGTCCTGGCTCTGTTCGTCGAAGTCGATGCGGCCCGCAGTCGTCGGGTGCAACGGATAAATTCCCGCGGGCATGACGCCGATCACGGTGTAACTCGCGCCCTCGAGCGTTACGTTGCGATTGACGATGTTCGGATCGCCGCCGTAGCGGCGTTGCCATAGACCATAACCAAGAATGACGACGCGATCTTTTCCGGGTTGATACTCTTCCTGCGTGAACGTGCGGCCGAGCATCGGCTGCACACCGACGACTTCAAAGTAACCGGGCGTGACCGCCGTGCCTGACAACTGCTCGGGATCGCCGTCGCCGGTGAGCGTCGCAGTCGAAGCGCCGAAGGCCACAACGTCTTCGAAAACTGTGTTCTGCTTTTTCCAGTCGAAAAAGTTTGCGGGCGCGACGCGCCAGCGCCCGTGCTCGGGCACGTTCTCCCAAAGCGAAACGAGCCGATCCGGATTTTGGTAAGGCAGAGGTTGCAGCAATACCGCGCTGACGACGCTGAAGATCGCGGTGTTGGCGCCGATGCCGAGCGCGAGCGTGAGCACTGCGATGATCGACACGCCCGGGTTCTTCGCCAACATGCGTAAACCGTAACGAAGATCTTTAAGCATATTTTGTTTCCGTGGTTTTATTCGTACCGCAGCGCGATCATCGGATCCACTTTCATCGCTCGACGCGCCGGAATCAAACACGCCACCAGCGCCACCACCGCCAACACCAGCGGCACCGCCACGAACGTCAACGGATCGGACGCGTTGACGCCGAACAATAACGAGCTCATCAAACGCGTGAGGACAAACGAAACAACGAGACCGATGCCGACGCCGAGCAGCGTCAGGCCCATACCCTTCTTCAACACGAGGCCGAGGATATTCAACGGACTCGCGCCCACAGCCATCCGCACGCCGATCTCGTTTGTGTGTTGCGTGACGAAGTAAGCCAGCACGCCGTAGATACCGAGCGACGCCAGCAACAACGCGAGACCCGCGAATGCCACGAGCATGATCATGCCCATGCGGCGTGGCGCTGCTTCTTCGCCTAACACGTCCGCCATCGTCGCCACGTTCGATACCGGCTGATCCGGATCGACTTCGCGAACGATCTGACGCACCGAGGCGACGAGGTTTGACGTGTCGCCCGAAGTGCGAATCACGAGATCGCGCGGTGTGTAGAAGTCGTAATCTCCCTGTTGCTGATACGGAAAATACATTTCCGCTTTGACGGGTTCGTCGAGGCCCATCTGCCGCACGTCAGCGACGATGCCGACGATCTGAATCCACGGCACATTGTCCGTCGGGTCGCCGAGCTTGAAACGGCGGCCGAGCGCGTTCTGTCCCGGCCAATACTGCCGCGCCATCGTCTCGTTAATGATCGCGACCGGCATCGACTTCTCGTCGTCGTGAGTAGTGAAATAACGTCCCTCGCGCAGCGCGATGTTCATCGTCTGCAGGTAATCGGCGCTCACCTGGCGATGGTTCGCGTCGTAGCCCATGCCCGGAATCGGATCTTTGACTCCTTCCGGAAAGAAGCCGCTCGTGCCACCTTTCCAGATCAACGGGATCGACGTCGTGTAACCAGCCGAGGTCACACCCGGCAGATGTTCGACGCGGTCGAGCACTTGTTGATAGAAACCGGCGCGTTGCGGCATCTCTTTGTATTTCGTCAGCGGCAACACCGTGCGCATTGTCAAAACCTGTTCCGGCTGGAGCGTGTTGTATTGATTGAAGAGCCGGAAGAGCGTTTGAATGAGCAGCCCCGCACCGACCAGCAACACGATCGACAACGCGACTTCGAAAACGATCAACGCGCTGCGCAATCGTCCGCTCGAAGTCACGCGCGTGCTTTGCTTCAACGCGTTGTTCAGATCGACCTTCGCTGATTGCAGCGCCGGCACGAGGCCGAAAATAATTCCAGTCAGCAGCGACAGGACGAGCGTAAACAGCAAAATGCGCACGTCGAGTTTGAGACTAGTCAGCAGCGCCATCTGCGCGGGAATGAGTTTCTGCAGAAACGCGAAACTGAGGTATGCGAGCACTGATCCGAGAATTCCCGCTGCGGCGGACAGTAACAAACTCTCAGTCAACAACTGCCTGACGACGCGCCCGCGGCTCGCGCCTAACGAGAGGCGCAAAGCAATCTCACGACGCCGGCCCACCGCACGCGCCAGCAGCAACCCGGCCACGTTCGCACATGCGATCAGCAACACAAACGCTACCGCGACGAGCAGCACGAACAACGAACCACGCACGTCACCCGTAAACTCTTCGCGCAATGGCATGACGAGCGCGCCCACCTTCCCATCGAACATATAGTCCGGATGGTCCTTCGCGATGCGCGCCGTGACCGCGGAAACATCCGCCTGGGCCTGGGCCATTGTCACGCCGGGCTTCACTCGCGCCACGACTTTCAAATAGTGATTGCCACGACTCGCGAGTTCTTCCGGAGTAAGCGCCAACGGTACCCACAACCGCACGTCGCTCTCGAAGAACTGAAAGCCGGCGGGCATCACGCCGACCACCGTGTACTTCTCGCTGTCGAGTTGAATGTCGCGATTGATGATGTGTGAATCGCTACCGTAGCGCGTCTGCCACAACTCGTGACTGAGAACAGCGACCTTGTTGGCGCCCGGGCGATCGTCGTCCGGCGTGAACCCACGACCGAGCGCCGGCGCTATACCGAACAGCGGAAAAAAGTTTGCGGTCACGCCGTAAGCAGCGACGCGTTCGGGAGTGCCGTCGCCGGTCAGGTTAAAAGTCAGTTCGTGCGTGGCCGCCATGTCTTCGAACGACTGCGTCTGGTTTTTCCAGTCGACGTAGTTGGCGGGCGCGGGCGTGTTGCGCGGAAAACCGAGAAAGCCCGCGTCTTCCCAGATCATGACGAGGCGATCGGGATCGCGAAATTGTAATGGTCGGAGTAGCACCGCGTTGACGACGCTGAAAATAGCGGTATTAGCGCCGATGCCGAGTGCGAGCGTGAGCAC
>DASXXL010000004.1:0-7937 GCA_036503085.1 Pyrinomonadaceae bacterium
AGGTGATGAGTTGTGAAGACCAGGACATGATACTGCTCCTCAACTTTAGCGATCCGGCCGCGAACCAAAGGTCCCTTTACCAAATCGAACGGCTCCTCCACCTCGCGGGACATCCATTCCTTTACTTCCGCTTCGCGTTCCGCAGGAGCCAACGACGAGAAGTCTGCAAAGGCCAATTCAAACGTGACCTGAGACGAAATCCATTGGCAGTCTCCCTCGGGGCTAAACGTCACTCGCAGCGATTCATGCCGGTCAACCAATTGCTGGAGCGCTCGCTGAAGTGCCGGGAGATCCAGTGGGCCGCGCATATATAAAGAGATTGATTCGTTGTAAGCCGCGGAGGCCGCTTCGCTTAGCTGCGTCGAGATCCAGAGTTGGCGCTGCGAGTCAGTCAGCGGGATCGAACGGACGGCTTCGTTTGCTGCCGCGTTCTCATACTTCTCTTTCCGCGCACTTCATGCACTGAGACTGTCGAGCACGGTTTGCGTGTCGATGCCGAAGTCGATCATGCAGGCAATCTCGCTGACGCCGATGCTCGACAGTCGATCGACGACTGCTTCGCAGGATTCGGTCGTGCCGATTAACGACGCGGTTTGCACGTAACGGTCGTAGCCGGTCGAAAGGATGTAATCGAGATCTTCCTCGGCCAACTCATCGAGATTGATCGGCTTGCTGTTACTTCCCTTCACGCGATTGGACATCAGCGCCAGCGACGACTTCATGTAGCGGTAAAGCGGACGCCGCGCTTTTTCTCTCGCCTCTGTCAGATCCTTGGAGAGAAATGTGTGCAGCAGAAGCGTGACGTGCGCTGTCGCGGGATCGTGACCACTGCGTTCGAGCGCCGCGCGATAAAGCGCGATCTTTTCTTCGAGCTCTTCGATGGACTGATCCTGAAGGTTTGTGAGGATGCGAAAGCCAAGTTCGCCGGCTTTGGTGAATGTCACCGGACTCGAACCCGTGAGCCAGGTGGGCAAGGTCCGCTGCCACGGCATCGGCGCGAGTCCCACTTCGATCTGCTTTCCGTTACCACTGCGCGCCGGCACTTTCTCACCACGCCACAAACGTTGGACCAACTCGATGCCGCGATGCATGTGTTCGTGACGAGTCGCGTACGCGTCGGGCGCGAAGACGAAATCGTTGGGCTGCCAACCCGAAGCGAACGAAATACCGATGCGGCCATGCGATAGGTTGTCGACGACGGACCACTCTTCGGCCACGCGAATCGGATTGTGCAGCGGCAGCACCACACTGCCCGCGTGAATGCGCACCCGCTGCGTTTCGCGCGCGAGCGCCGCCGCGACGACGGAAGGGTTTGGTGAGAAACCGCCGAACGCGTGGAAGTGGCGTTCGGGAATCCACACCGCCTCGAAGCCATGCTGGTCGGCGTACTTCGCTCCTTCCAGGAGCAATTCATACTTGTCGTCTGTGAATTCAGACTGGTAGTTGCCGAAGTAATACAAGCTGAACTTTGGTCCGGTTGTTGGAGCAGAGGTAGCGCGTGTTTTCGCTGCGATAGATGCTTGCGCAGGTTCATTCGTCTTCGCCAGCGCGAGTGAGCCCTTGATTTCAGCCACACTCGTCTGCGTTGCTGGTCCACCGCCGCGCTGCGTTTCCGGACCTTCAGGCCAAAAGCCGCCGGCACGCATCTCGGCGATGCTGTTCGTGACTGCGCGCACGATGCGCGCCAAATCTTCTTCGGTGTGCGCCGTCGACAGGAAGCAGTTGCGACCTTCCCAGATGTAAATGCCCTGCTCCAGCATGTGATAGAAGAACAGGTCCACATACTTCAGCTCGGGCGCGAACATGAAGCGAAACAGCGAAGCGAAGTTCACGACTTCGACTGGCAGCTCGGCTTCCGTAAACAAGCGGTTGAGCATCGCGACCAACCGCGCCGTGCGATCGTTGAGCTCGGGCAGCAGTGAAGGCTCGTCACGCAGACGATGCAGCACGGCCTGCGCTGCGGCCATCGTCAATGGATGTTTGAAGAACGCGCCGGCGAAAAGCGTCTTGACTGCTTGCGGATATGAATCGTCGCCGAAATTCCACGCGCCGCCGTCGAACGCATCGAGGTACTCGGCCTTGCCGGCAACGGCGCCGATCGGCAGACCGCCGCCGATGACCTTGCCGTAAGTTGCGATGTCGGCCTGCACGCCAAACCACGCTTGCGCGCCGCCGGTGTGAATGCGAAAGCCGGTAATCATCTCGTCGAAGATCAGCGCTGTGCCCGCCTTCGTCGTCAGTTCGCGAAGCTGTTGCAGAAAAGCGCGCGGCTGAATGTCGGGCCGGCGGCTCTGCACCGGTTCAACCATCACCGCGGCGAGTTCGTGTACGTGCTGCTGCAAATACTCAATGGCGCTCGGGCTGTCCCAATCGAGCACGACAACGTCTTCGACGCCTTTCGCGGAAATGCCCGGGCCGATCGGTACACTGCGAAGCTCTTCCTTGCCGCGCGCGACCTTCGCCGACGTCAGATCGGACCAACCGTGATACGCGCCGCCGAAGATCGCGATCTGGCTGCGTCGCGTCACCGTGCGCGCCACGCGCATCGCAGCCATTACAGCTTCGGTGCCGGAGTTGCAGAAGTTCACGCGTTCCTGGCCCGTCAGCTCGGAAAACAGACGCGCGACTTTTCCGGCGAGATAGACTTGCGGACCGAGTTGGACCGACTTGCGCTCGATCTGATCTTTCAAAGCGGCGTCGACGAAGTCGGGCGAGTGGCCGAAGAGATGCACGCCGAAACCCATCGAGATATCGAGGTATTCATTGCCGTCGACGTCCCAGATCTTCGCACCGGCAGAGTGATCGCCCACAATCGGGTACACCAATTCTTTCCAAAGCAGACGGAAGCCGAAGGTGTTGCGGCTGTCGGAGAGATAGGGCCGGTACTCCTGCATCAGTCGTTTCGATTCGCGCGTGCGTGCGTTGAAGCGAGTGATGAAGCGATCGAGGTGCTGTTGCTGTCGTTCGGTAAGCCCGGAAGTTGGACCAGGCTCGATTGGCTGGTAAGCGATGTAGACCGGTTGCTGTTTGATGTTCGTTTCGGGCGCGCTCGCAGGCGCTGGAGTTATCGCAGGCGGTGTTGTTTGGTGCTGCTGCGGTTCGGCGGCGACTGCTAACGAAGGCGCCTCGTTTCGCGCCGCGGGAACTGAAGCCGGAGCACTGGCAGACACTGCGTTCGCGTGATAAGCGTGCAGCATCTCCAGTTGTTGGGCCATCAACTGAAGCTGCTGCGACATGATCTGATCGAGCGCGGAAGTGTTCGTCTGTGCGCCTCCGTTCATCGCCGGTACTGGTGGCGTATAAGAGGCCGGCGCAGGCGCAGCTTGAATCGGGGCGACCGGCGCGATCGGCGCGACCGGTGCGACTGGCGCAGGTGGCGGCGCGACGACTGCAGGCTGCGGGATCACTTGCGGCTCTACATGCGGCGCGGCGATCTGCGGCGCGGCGATCTCGACCCGCGACTCCGGTGGCACTTGCTCGACGATGTACGAAGCCAGCGCGTCGAGATTGGTGAGCTGTTCCAACAGTTGGACCACTGACAGCTTCACGTCGAAGATCTCTTTCACCAACTGCGTCGCCTGGATTAGCGTCAGCGAATCAATCCCGACCTCCATAAAATGAGCGTGGATATCGACGTTCTCCGGCTTGATACCCGTGAGGTCATTCACCACGGTCTTCAAGTCCGACAGGATTTTTTCCTTGTGCGCGGAGTCGGCGGCGTACACTTTCGACATTTCGTCCTCCTGACCCGAGTTGCTGTGTAATCTGTGGATGAGTTCAGCGGCTTGACTGAAGCACGAGTAACTGCTTCGAGATGATCTCGAGTTGCATCCGTACCAAACGCTCGGGCTCGGATTGCGCAAGCGTCGCGTGAGAATTTTGTTGTTCAACCTGCGTTACGGACACAGGCTCTGGTTTGCTGATTACGGTTTCTGGTTCGGCGATCTTTCGGGGCGCGGGATCGACCCAGCAGCGCTCGCGTTCAAACGGATAAGTCGGGAGCTTGAGACGGCGACGCCTTTCGCTTTCATAAAAACCGGCCCAGTTTGGTTCGATGCCGGCTTGCCACAGTTGGCCCAACGCTTTCAACAGCGCCTCTTCACCTTGTCCGACTGCGCCGAGCGACGCAATCGCCGCATGGTCCGTCTGCCGCTGCGGGTGAGACTTCAACAGCGTGCAGAGCGTTTGTCCCGGACCAAGCTCCAGAAAAACGTGCTCGGGTTCTGCGAGCAGCCGCGCGAGTCCATCACTGAAGCGGACCGTCTCGCGCAAGTGCCTCGCCCAGTAACGCGGATCCACTGCTTCATCGGACTTGATCCAATCGCCCGTCAAGTTCGAGACGTAAGGAATTCCCGGAGCTTGCAACTTCGCGCGCCGCACGATTTGCACGAACTCTTCGAGGATCGGTTCCATCAACGTGGAGTGGAACGCATGAGACGTTTGCAACCGGCGACTCGAAACACCGTCAGCGTTCAAGCGCGCCTCCAGCGTTTCCACTTCGGCCAGCGCACCGGAGATCACACACGTTCTTGATCCATTGATCGACGCGAGCGAGAGATTGCCGTCGCGGACAATCATGCGTGCTTCTTCTTCACCGAACGGAACGGCAAGCATCGCGCCAGCCGGCAGCCCTTGCATCAAACGCCCGCGCGCCGCGACCAGCGCCAGCGCCTCTTCGAGCGTGAAGACGCCGGCCAAACAAGCAGCCACGTATTCACCCAAACTGTGTCCGATCATCGCCGCCGGCCGCACACCCCAACTCAGCCAGAGTTGGGCCAGTGCATACTCAATCACGAAGAGCGCCGGCTGCGTGACGGCGGTCTGAGTCAGACGCCGTTCGGCAGTTTCGATCTGTTCCGCGGCCGGATAAACCACGTCGCGCAAGTCGAAGCCGATCAGCGGCCGCAACAACTCGACGCATCGATTTACCTGCTCGCGGAACTTCGGCTCGCTCTCGTAAAGCCCGTGGCCCATGTTCACGCGCTGCGCGCCCTGACCCGAAAACATGAACACCACACCGCGTGCGCGCGGCTTTTGCGCCTGCGTCAGCACACGCGCCGGATCGCGCGCGACGAGCGCGCTCCACGCATCCGCTACATCGCGACAAACGAGCATGCGGCGGTGATTGAACTTCTTTCGCCCGACCTGAAGTGTGTGACAAACGTCGGCGAGATTCACGCCGGGATTTTGTTGGAGATAGTCAGCCAGACGGTCGGTCATCGCTTCGAGCGCTGGCGCCGTACGCGCAGACAAAAGCAGCAACTGGCTCGAGCGCGATGAATCGGGTTCTTCCAGCGGGGGCGCTTCTTCGAGCACCACGTGCGCATTCGTGCCACCGATGCCAAACGAGCTCACGCCCGCACGACGCGGTGTTTCGTTCGCCGTCCATTCGCGCAGGCTCGCGTTAACAAAAAACGGGCTGCCCGCAAAATCGATCTTCGGATTCGGTTCTTTGAAATGCAGACTCGGCGGTATCTCGCGGTTGTTGAGCGCCAGCACAGTCTTGATGAATCCGGCTACTCCGGCTGCGGCGTCGAGGTGTCCGATGTTTGTTTTGACCGAGCCGACGGCGCAGTAGTTTTTCTTCTCACTGCGCGCGCCGAAAACTTTCGTGAGCGCCGCGATCTCGATCGGATCGCCGAGCGCAGTGCCGGTGCCATGCGCTTCGATGTAACTCACAGTCTCGGGCTTGGTACTCGCAACTGAGAGTGCCTCCGCGATCACTTTCGCTTGTCCGTCGACGCTGGGAGCGGTGTAGCCGACTTTCAACGCGCCATCGTTGTTGACGGCCGAGCCTTTGATCACCGCGTGAATCACATCGCCATCGTCTAACGCATCCGCAAGTCGTTTCAGTAACACGACACCCGTGCCGCTGCCGCCGACGGTCCCTTGCGCAGCAGCGTCGAAGGCGCGGCAATGGCCGTCCGGCGAAGTGATGTTTCCTTCCTGGTAGAGATAGCCGTGACGCTGCGGCAATGGAACGCTCGCGCCACCAGCCAGCGCCATGTCTGACTCGCCATTCAACAAACTCTGGCAAGCGAAGTGAACGGCGACGAGCGACGTCGAACACGCGGTCTGCACGTTGATGCTTGGACCACGCAGGTCCAACTTGTAAGACACGCGCGTCGCCGAATGATCTTTGTCGTTGGCCATCAGCAGTTGAAAAGTCGTGACGTTGCCAAGGAGCGCCGGGTTGGAGAGCAGGTTGCTCAGATACGTGCTGATACTCGCGCCGGCGAAGACGCCGATCGCTCCGGGATATCGCGATGCGTCGTAACCCGCGCTCTCCAACGCTTCCCACGCGCACTCGAGCAACAGGCGATGTTGCGGGTCGATGATCTCGGCCTCGCGTGGAGTCATACCGAAGAATGCGGGATCGAAGAGATCGTAATTTTCGAGTGACGAAGACGCCTTGACGTAATTCGGGTTCTTCAGCAACGCGGCATCGACGCCCGACGACAACAGCTCTTCGTCGGTAAGCGCTTCGATCGACTCGACGCCTTCGCGCAGATTGCGCCAGAACGCGTCGAGGTCCGGCGCTTTCGGAAAACGGCCGGCCATGCCGATGATGGCTATGTCCGAATCCGTCGCGAAGTCGTTTGCCGTGCTTTCACTCATCCCGCCACCGCCTGTTCGTTCGCTGCCGCGCGCGCTGCGTCTCGACGCACACGCCGCTGGCTCGCGGTCTGCTTTCGTCGCGCGCCGCGTTCTTCGCTGGCATCGAGTAACTCCGGATCTGCTCCGTGATGCAGATGGGCGGCGAGCGTGCTCACCGTCGGATACTGGAACAACTCGAACAGCGGCACGTCTCGCCCGAGTGCCTGCCGCAGTTTCAAATGCACTTGCAACAACCGCAGCGAGTGGCCGCCGAGATCGAAGAAATTGTCCTGCGTGCCGACTTGTTCGAGCCCGAGGACTTCGCTCCAGATGCCGGCGATCGTGCGCTCCAATTCGTTCGCGGGCGCGACGAAACTCGTAGTGCTTACCGTGCGCGCCTCGGGTGACGGATCGGGCAGCGCGCTACGATCGACTTTGCCGTTGACCATCAGCGGCAACTGCTCGAGCGTCACGAACATGCTCGGCACCATGTGCCGCGGCAGGCGTGCACTTAGATAAGACCGCAACTCGTCGGTGCTTGCCGCAACCTTGTCAACACCTGCTCCAACTTCGCTAACCGGCACGACGTAAGCCACGACTGCTGCTTCATTTCCCTGTCCGCGCAGCACTGCCACACACTCTTCCACACCAGCGTGTTCGCGCAGCGCCGTTTCGATTTCACCCAACTCGATCCGCATCCCGCGTAGTTTGATCTGCGAATCGGCGCGGCCGCGAAACTCAATCAGACCATCGGGCAGGTAGCGCACGAGATCGCCCGTGCGATACAAACGCGCGCCGCGCTCGCTCGAAAACGGATTAGGGATGAACCTTTCGGCCGTTAACCCCGGCAGACCGTGATAACCCCGGCCTACACCTTCGCCGCCGATGTAGAGTTCACCTGTAACACCAACCGGCGCCGGTTCCATCTGCTGATCGAGAATGTAGAGTTGATTGTTGCCGAGCGGGCGTCCGAGCGGCATCACTTGCCAGCCACCATCACGCGGACAAACAAACTCGGCCGCGGCAATCGACGTCTCGGTTGGACCATACGAATGATGCAGCTCCGCACCCGGCAGACGATCATAAAAGCGCTGCACGGTTTCGGCCGAGATGGATTCGCCGCCGCAGATCACTTTGCGCAGCGACGTTGCGTCTGACAGCGACGGCTCTTCGATGAACAAGGCCAGCAACGAGGGCACGAAGTACGCCGCCGTGATCTCATGTCTCACGATGCTCGCGGCCAGGTAAGCGCCGTCGCGCTGCCCGTCGTGGCGCGCGACCATCAGACTCGCGCCCACCATCAACGGCCAGAAAATCTCCCATACCGAGGAATCGAAGTT
>DASXXL010000005.1:0-2032 GCA_036503085.1 Pyrinomonadaceae bacterium
CGCAGACGTGACGCCGAGCGGCGGCGTTGCTTACACGGAGTTAAGCGATAAACCAGGCTTTGGGAGGAGCTTGGTTTTACGTGGTCTGATGTCGATGATGTGCGCGGCGGTTAGCTGCCCCTTCTGGGCGGGGTGGCTTAATCAACCGCCGCGCACACCCCAGCTTTGGCAATCTCAACCCTTAGAACTCTCTCAGTTTTCCGACACAAAATCGACTGCGACAGCGTTCGGGATAATTCCCTTTTCGTACCCCTCATGCAACAAGAGGCGAACAGCTTCTCGCCCGCGCTCCGTGTAGTCGAGCGTCAGCTCGTTCACCCACATCCCGACGAACCGGTCGGCCAGGTCCTGTTCCATGTCGCGGGCGAACTGCATGGCGTACTGGAGGGCGTCCTCGCGGTGGGTGAGGGAATAATTGATGCTGGCCCGCAGCAGCCGGGAGACTTCCTTGATGAGCGGCTCGCCCAGATCGCGACGGATGACGTTCCCGCCCATCGGAAGCGGCAGGCCGTGGCGGCTGTGCCACCACTCGCCGAGGTCGAGCACTTTGTGCAGTCCCTTCGACTCGTAGAAGAGTTGGCCTTCGTGAATCAGCAGCCCGGCGTCGCAGTCGCCGTTCTGGACGGCGTCGATAATTTTGTCGAACGGCACAACCTGGTACTGAAACTCGGAATTGAATATCCGCAGCGCCAGAAACGCGCTCGTCAGTTTTCCCGGGATGGCGATTTTCAGGTTCGGAATGTCGGCCGGGATCGCGGGCTCGCGCGAGACGACGATCGGGCCGTAGTTGTCGCCGATTGACGCGCCGTGCGGCAGCAACGCGTATTTGTCAGCCACGTAGGCATAAGCGTGGAAGCTGATCGCTGTGACGTCGTACGTGCCACGGGTTGCTTCTTCGTTCAGCGTTTGAATGTCTTTCAGGAGGTGCTGAAAGTGCAGCCCGCCCGTGTCGATCTTGTTCGTGGCAAGACCGTAGAACATGAAGGCGTCGTCTGAATCGGGTGAATGGGCGAGTGTGATGGTAGTGCGTTCGGTTTCAGTGGTCATCATTACGCAATGCTTTCGGCAGTTCCAAGAGTTCGTGGTTCGACCCGGTTGTAGACGGTGTCGCGTTCTACGGCTTCAAAGCCCGCATCTTCAATCAAGCTGATGAGTTCGGTTTTGGTCATGCGCACTTCGTTGTTGGTTTCAACGGAGTAGCTGGTGGTTAATTCGCCGCCTTCTGTGATGGTGCCGTCGATGTCATTTGCGCCGTAGTGCAGCGCGACTTGGGCCAGGCGTTTACCGAGCATCACCCAGTAAGCTTTGATGTGATCGAAGTTGTCGAGCATCAGACGCGAGACGGCCATCGTTTTGAGCGAGTCGACGCCTGACGGGCCAGGCAAATGCGACAACTGCGTTTCCGGCGGATAAAACGCGAGCGGAATAAAACACTGAAAGCCGGCTGATTTCTCCTGCTGTTCGCGCAGACGAATGAAATGATCGACACGATCTTCGATCGATTCAATGTGGCCGTAGAGCATCGTCGCATTCGTCTTCAAGCCGGCTGCATGAAGTTTGCCCTGCAGTTCGAGCCAACGCTCGGCGTTGCATTTGTGCGCGCAGATCATCGAGCGCGTCGGCTCGCGAAAGATTTCCGCGCCGCCGCCAGGGCACGAATCGAGTCCCGCTACGATCAGTTGTTGAATCACTTCTTCGTCCGGCATTTTGTAGAAGTGGGCGAAGTGATCGAACTCGACCATCGTGAACGCTTTCAAATGCAGTTGCGGATATTCCCGTTTCAATGACGACAACAGATCGGTGAAATAACTGAACGGCAACTTCGTGTTTAGCCCGCCGGTGATGTGCAACTCGGTTGCGCCTTCGGCTACCGCTTGGGCCGCGACTTTCAAACTGTCGTCGATGTTGTGTGTGTAAGCGCCCGGTTGTCGCGGCGTTCGATAGAAACCGCAGAATTTGCAGTCGGCGTAACAGATGTTTGTGGGATTGAGATGGCGATTGACGTTGAAGTAGGTCGTGCGGCCGTGACGTC
>DASXXL010000006.1:0-3065 GCA_036503085.1 Pyrinomonadaceae bacterium
TATCGGCGCCTTCGTCCTGCAAGGCATAAGCGCGGATCTTGTTGCTGATGCCGATACCGCGCCCTTCCTGCTGCTGATAGACGATCGCGCCGTGACCTTCCTGCTCGATCATTTTCATGGCCGCGTCGAGTTGCCGGCCACAGTCGCACTTGAGCGAACCAAACACATCGCCGGTCATGCATTGCGAATGAACGCGCACCAGACTCGCGCGCTCCGCATTCAGTTCGCCTTTGACAAGCACGACAAACTCTTCCGTCGAGATGAGCGAGCGAAACCCGATGATGCGAAACTCGCCCGTCTCAGTCGGCAGCCGCGCCTCCGCTACACGCTCGACTGTTTTCATAATGCCGCGCGTGACGGCCGGTTTCGCGGATTGAACTAACGTCAATGACATCTCGACTTCCCTCCCTCTGTTCTCTAGAGCGATTTCAGATACTCGACCAGATCCGCCTTCTGCTGCACGGTCAGGTTCGTGCCCAAGAAGGTGTTGTAGTGGTCCACCACTTCCTGCAACGTCGCGAAACGTCCGTCGTGATAGAACCCGCCCTTCTCATGCGTCCAGAGTCCTTTGAGCGGCGACGTGCGATAACGTTCATCGGGTGAACGCTTCGCCTGAAAGTCGTCGATGCCAATCTCCTGCGCGGTGTGCATGTTCCAACCCGGCTCGCTAAAGATCGGCGGCACGTGACACGTCGAACACTTCGCCTGATTGTTGAAGATTGCTTCGCCGCGTGCGGCCGCGGCCGCGTCGAAACCGCCGGCCGGTGCAGCCGGCGCGGGAATCGCGAGTTGATAAAAGTGAAGCGCCGGTAACTTAGCGGTGATCAGATCGGGATTGCTGCGCACGTTGCCAAAGCCCGCGCGCGCCGCGATCGGAAACTTCACCGGATCGTTCAGACGCGGATCGTAAAACGTCCCCTGCCCGTGCATCTCGAGATTGGCCACGAACGCGTTCCAGTGCGTGACTGAACCCCAACCGGTCCACGTGTGCAGGTTCACGCCAGCCAAACCAAACGCAGGGGGTAAGAGCGTCGCGGCTGACTTGCCGTCCGGACGAAAAGCCTTGCCGTCGAGAAACAACTCCGCGTCAAACTTTCCCGGACCCCAACTTTGCAACACCGTTCGCACGGTGGCTTCATCAACCTGCAGCAGATCCGCAACCGGTTTGAGGTTCGGACTCAACGCCGCGATCGCGCCGACGTTCAGATCGCGATTGGCCCAACCGTCGAGACGACGACCGATGCCCGGCGCGAACGAGTTATCGACCGTTGAATGACAAAGCGCACAAGTGATGCCGACCGATTGAAGATTTCCTGTGTCCGTGAAGTTGCCTTTTACACCGACAACGGCATTGAGCTTCAACAGCGCGAGCGTCGTCGCCGGATCGTCGAGGTCTACACGGCCGTGCCTCAACTGCTGGACCAGCGACTCCGGCAACGCATCGGCATCAACTTTCAGACCAACCGCGAGCGCCGTCTTCGGACTCACGCCTGGTCCAACACCACCGAATTTCTCGCCCTCGATTGCGCGTTGCAGTTGCAGCGCGTCAGACCAGAATGCTTCATCGCCAAACGTGTCGAAGCGGAAGGTTTGCTTGCCTTCGTCGAGCATCCGCTGTGCGTTCGCATCAGTCTGTCGTTCGGCATCGGTCGTGTTGCCGTGTCCGCGATTCTCTTCGTCAAACCAGCTCGCATAGCTGAGTCGATCGACACAAATCATGACAATCGCTGCGCTCAAAAGCACGAGCGCAAGCTTCACCAATCTGCTCTCTTTCGCACTGCGTCTCGTTTCACTTGCGTTCATGATCGTCTCCTTCGTTTAGCGGTCGTATTCCTGGCTGAGGCGGGCGAGCGCGAGCGCGCCGAGCGCGAGACCGAGGTCTCGTAACGCCACGTCGAAATAGCCGGGAATCATCAACAGGTTGACGATGATGAGCAGCAGCCACGCGCAGACGACGTACGCGAAGATGCGCGGCTTGATAGCGACGCCGAGGCCGGCGACGATCTCGATCACACCGACGACGAGCATCAACTGATGACCACGTCCGCCAGTCAGGTTATTGACGACCGGCGGGAGATACTGGTCCCAGTTCACAAGTAGATGAAAAAATTTATCGAGCCCGGCGAGAATCGGCGCGACAGTGAAGGCGAACCGAAGAATCTGGTACGCCTGGCGGCTGGGGCTCGCGGCCGCCGCGCGTTCGCTGTTGACGGAAGTTAATGCGGGTGAACTACTAATTGCATGTGCCATCTTAGTGCTCCTGAAATTGAATTCTGCTGGGGGACGCTCCCAAAATACTACTCTTCCATAATAAGTCAAGAACTTATTTGACTTTTTGTGTTTTCTCGCGGAAGAGCGTAGAATTCAGACGGTCGGACGGAGGTTGGCGATGGAAGGAATGAAACTCGACCGGCGGTTTTTCGAGAGTACGCGCGGGCAGATCGTGACGATCCTGCGCGGCGCGCCCGCCACCGTCGAAGAGCTCGCAAGCCAACTCGAACTCACCGACAACGCTGTGCGCGCGCACCTCGCGACGCTCGAACGCGACGGCCTTGTGCGGCAGAGCGGGCTGCGCCGCGGTCCGCGCAAACCTCATTTTACTTACACGTTAACGCCCGAAGCAGACGCGCTCTTTCCCAAAGCCTACGACGAGTTGCTCAACCAACTGATTGCGGTTTTGAAGAATCGTTTGGAGCCGGCGGAAATTGAAGGGATGCTGCGCGAAGTCGGGCGCGCGATTGCGGCTGATGCGCCGGCGAAGACTGACGAGAGTCTCGAGAGCCGCGTGCAAGCGGCGCTGAAAGTGTTAGCGGCAATCGGTGGCGCCGCGGAAGTCGAGCGCGAAGATAACAAGCTCGTGATCTGTAGCACCGGCTGTCCACTCGCGGCGGCTGTGACCGTTCATCCCGAGGTCTGCCGTCTCGCCGAAACTCTCATCGCCGAGATTGTCAAAGCCCCCGTCACCGAGCACTGCAACCGCGCGGGCCGCCCGCAATGTCGATTTGAGATAGAAGCGACGGCAGTGAAGTAGGGCCGTCGGGCTTACTCGGTGATTTGTTTTGGAT
>DASXXL010000007.1:0-6765 GCA_036503085.1 Pyrinomonadaceae bacterium
GAAAGAAGTTCGGCGCCGGTAGTGGGCTGAAAACTCGGCAATTGGAAATTGGCAATCGGAAATAAACGATGGGCATCAAGAAACTTACACCCACATCGGCGGCGCGGCGTTACCAGACGTATCTGACGCGCGACGAGTTGACGGTCGGGGCTGTTCCGGAGAAGTCGCTGCTCGAGCCGAAGAAGCGCATCTCGGGCCGCAATAACGACGGCCGCATCACGGTGCGGCGTCGCGGCGGCGGTCACAAGCGTTTCTATCGCGTGATCGATTTCAAGCGCGACAAGGACGGCGTGGCCGGACGCGTGACGCAGATTGAATACGATCCGAATCGTTCGGCGCACATCGCGCTCATCACCTACCTCGACGGCGAGAAGCGTTACATCATCGCGCCGACAGGTTTGGAAGTCGGCAAGACGATCATGAGCGGCGCCGAGGCGGACATTCTGCCGGGCAACACGCTGCCGCTGATCAATATCCCGCTCGGCACGCAGATTCACAACATCGAGCTGCGTCCCGGCAAGGGAGGGCAGATGGCGCGCTCGGCCGGAACGTTTGCGCAGCTCGTCGCGAAGGAAGGCGAATACGCGCAGTTGCGTATGCCGTCGGGCGAAGTGCGGCGCGTGCCGCTCGTTTGCAAGGCGACGGTGGGCCAGGTCGGCAACATCGAGCACGAGAACGTTTCGTTTGGCAAGGCAGGGCGTTCGCGCTGGAAGGGACTGCGGCCGCACGTTCGCGGCGTGGCGATGAACCCGGTGGACCATCCGCACGGCGGCGGTGAAGGCAAGACTTCAGGCGGCCGCAATCCGGTGACGCCGTGGGGCCAGCCGACGCGTGGTTACAAGACGCGCAGCAACAAGCGCACGCAGAAGATGATCCTGAAGGATCGCAGGACGAAGTAGACAAAGCCATCCACAGATTACGCAGGGTAGGTAATCTGCGTAATCTGCGGATGCAGTTGGAGGCTTAATGGCTCGTTCAGTTAAAAAAGGACCGTTCATCGACAAGGGCATCATGAAGGCGGTCGAGAAGGCGCGCGCGGGCGGACAGCGTCCGCCGGTGATCAAGACCTGGTCGCGCCGTTCGACGATCACTCCCGACATGGTGGGGCTCACGTTCGGCGTGCACAACGGCAAACGCCATCTGCCGATCTACGTGACGGAAAACATGGTGGGCCACAAGCTCGGTGAGTTTGCGCCGACGCGGACGTTCAAGGGCCACTCGGGCACGAAGGTCGAGAAGGCGAGCAAGGTTGCCGGCGCGCCTGCTAAATAGAGGCAGGGCCTACCAAATAAAAGTTAAGTAACGAGGCTGAAGATGGAAGCAACAGCGAGTGCGAGATATTTGCGGGGTTCGGCGCAGAAGGCGCGGCTCGTCGTCGATATGATTCGCGGCAAGGACGTTAACCAGGCGCTGGCGATCTTACGGTTTTCGAAGAAGCGCGCGGCGGACCATATCGAGAAGTGCGTGCGTTCGGCGATCGCGAACGCGAACGAGGCGGCCGAGAAGGCAAACGTCTCGATCGACCCGGATGATTTATGGGTGCGCACGGCGTTTGTCGATCGTGGGCCAACGAAGAACCGCCGTCGTGTTCGTCCCGCGCCGCAGGGTCGCGCGTATCGCGAGCAGCGACACTTTTGTCACGTCACGATCTCGTTGAGTAACGACGAGAAGCCGCAGCCGAAGGCGGCTCGCAATGGTAAGGCTGCGCCGGTTGAAGAGGCCAAGGCGTCGAAAAAGCCGGCCGCGAGTAAAGCGAAGAGGCGAGGTGGCGCTGCGGCCGCACCGCGCGCGAAGCGTAAGAAAGAAGAATAGGGATTTTAGGGATCTCAAAACGAGATCTCAGAGGAGTAAAGCGTGGGTCAAAAAGTTCATCCATACGGTTTTCGGCTCGGCTACAACAAAGACTGGCATTCGCATTGGTTCGCGAAAAAGCAGTTTGGCGAGTTCCTGCTTGAAGACCTGAAACTGAAACGCGATCTGAAGCAGCGCTTCGCCGGCGCCGGCGTCTCGCACGTCGACATCGAGCGCGCCGCAAACCGTCTCAAGATCATCATCTACACCTCGCGACCGGGCATCATCATCGGCCGCAAGGGCGCGGAGATCGATAAGCTCAAGAGTGATCTCTCGATGAAGACCGGACGCGAAGTGCTCGTTTCGATCCAGGAGATCCACAAGCCGGAACTCAACGCGCAGCTCCAGGCCGAGAAGATCGCCGCGCAGCTCGAGAAGCGCATCGCTTTTCGTCGCGCGATGCGCAAAGCCGTCGAGGAGTCGCTCCGCTTCGGCGCGCAGGGCATCAAGGTGAAAGTGAGCGGTCGCTTGAACGGCGCGGAAATCGCGCGCAGCGAGTGGCACTTGCAGGGCCAGTTGCCGCTGCACACTCTGCGTGCGGACATCGACTACGGTCTGGCGGAAGCGCAAACGACGTTCGGCCAGATCGGCGTGAAGGTTTGGATCTATCGCGGCGAGATCATGGACCCGAAAGCGGCAATGGCCCGCGGCACCGGTTCCGATCCGATCAACGAAACGCGCGTCGGTGAACGCGAGCGCCGCCCGCGTACTCGTCGCGAACGCGAAGAGCGCGCCGGTGGTGGTGATGGTCGACGACCGCGGCCCGACAATCAGTAGGACCACGGATAAACACGGACAGGAAACGCATTCATCATGTTGATGCCGAAGAAAGTTAAGCACCGAAAGCAAATGCGCGGACGCATGACTGGTACCGCCACTCGTGGCAGCGAGATCAGCTTCGGTGAGTACGGGTTGAAGAGTCTGGAGCCGGCGTGGATCACCGATCGGCAAATAGAAGCTGCGCGAATTGCGATGACAAGGCACATCAAACGCGGCGGCAAAATCTGGATTCGCATGTTTCCCGACAAGCCGGTAACGAAGAAGCCGGCGGAAACACGTATGGGCAAAGGTAAAGGCGCGCCCGAATACTGGGTCGCAGTCGTTAAGCCGGGCCGCATTCTTTACGAGATCGAAGGTGTCGACGAAGCTACGGCGCGCGACGCCATGCGTCTCGCCGCCCAGAAGCTGCCGATCAGGACGAAGTTCGTGACCCGCGCCGATCAGGAAGGAGGCGCGATCTAGCAATGAAGAAACGAGAAGAACTCGATAAGTATCGCGAGTTGGGTGAAGACGAACTGCGCGCCGAAGCAGCGCGTCTGCGTGAGTCGCTCTTTCGGCTCAATTTCAAATTGGCGCTCGGCGAAGTCGACGCCGTGAAGCGCATTCGCCAGGAGAAGAAATCGCTGGCGCGGCTGCAAACCATCGCGCGGCAACGTCCCGAGAGTGAATAGGAAAAGAAATGGCTGAGAACGAACAGAACATTGCGGCGGAAGCAAACGCTGAAACCACGCCGCAGACTAAGAAGAGTCGCGCGCATCGTTCGCAAAAAGTCGGCACTGTTGCGTCCGACAAGATGCAGAAGACGGTGGTCGTGCGTGTCGATCGTTTGGTGCGGCATACGAAGTATCGGCGTTACGTGCGCCGCACGTCGAAGTTTATGGCCCACGACGAGCTCGGCGCGACGGTCGGCGATCGGGTGCGCATCGTGGAGACGCGCCCGCTGTCGGCGCGCAAGCGCTGGCGTGTAGTTGAGATAGTGCAAAAAGCCGCGAAGTGAGGGGTTAACTATGATTCAGATGCAGACCTCGTTGGAGGTTGCTGACAATTCGGGAGCGCGGCGCGTCGAGATGATCATGCCGATCGGCGGATCCACGGGAAAGATTGCGAGCCTCGGTGACCGGATCAAAGTGACCGTCAAAGAGGCTTCGCCCGACGGCACGATCAAGAAGGGAACAGTTCAGGACGCGGTGATCGTGCGCACGCGCAAGGAAGTGCGCCGCGCGGACGGCACTTACGTCCGCTTCGATCAAAACGCGGCGGTGCTGATCAAGGAAGACGGAACGCCGATTGGAACGCGCGTGTTTGGACCAGTGGCGCGCGAGCTGCGCGATAAGAACTTCATGAAGATCGTTTCACTCGCGCCGGAGGTGATTTAAGTGATGGCAGGAACAAAGCGCTCGAAGATCCGCAAGAACGATCAGGTCACGGTCATTGCCGGGCGCGATAAAGGCAGGCGCGGACGCGTGCTGGAAGTGAACCCGACGAAGGGCAAGGTGCGGGTCGAAGGTATCGGGATGATCAAGCGGCATCAGAAGGCGAACCCGCAGGCCAATCGCGGCGGCGGTATCGTCGATAAGGAGTCGTTCATCGATATCTCCAACGTGCAATTGATCGATCCGCAGTCAGGTAAACCGACCCGCGTGAAGTATCAGGTCGAAAGCGATGGTTCCAAGACGAGAGTGGCGGCAGCAAGCGGCCATTCACTTGAGAAGTAGGGCGGAGAGATAAGCATGGCTGCAAGGTTAAAAGAGCGATATCAGAAAGACGTGGCGCCGCAGATTGCCAAAGACTTTGGCATCACGAATCCGATGGCAGTGCCGAAACTTGAAAAAGTCGTCATCAACATGGGCATGGGCGAAGCGATCGGCAACGCGAAGATTCTCGACACGGCCGCCGACGAACTGCGCGCCATCACCGGACAGAAGCCGGTGATCACGAAAGCGAAGAAGTCGATCGCGTCGTTCAAGCTGCGCCAGGGTATGCCGATTGGTGTGGTGGTCACGCTGCGCGGCGATCGTATGTATGAGTTTCTCGATCGGCTCGTGTCGGTGGCGCTGCCGCGCGTGCGCGATTTTCGCGGTGTTTCGCCGAAGGCGTTTGACGGCCGCGGCAACTACACGATCGGAATTCGCGAGCAACTGATCTTTCCGGAGATCGATTTCAACAAGGTCGACAAGCTGCGCGGGATGAACATCTCGATCGTAACCACGGCGCGTAACGACGAACAGGCGCGCGCATTATTGAAGGGCCTGGGAATGCCTTTCCGAACTTAGGCCACAGATTTACACGGATAACACGGACCGAACTTATGGCAAAGAAATCATTGATCGCAAAGGCGGGCCGCAAACCGAAGTTCTCGGTGCGCGCCTACACTCGATGCAAACGTTGCGGACGGCCGCGCGGCTACTTGCGGAAGTTCAACCTCTGCCGCATCTGTTTTCGCGAGCTGGCGCTGCAGGGCCAGATCCCCGGCGTCGTGAAGTCGAGCTGGTAAAGACATTGTCGAATGCCAATTGCCGATTGCCAATTGAAAATCGGAAATCGGCAATCGGAAATTGGCAATCCAAAAACGGAGTTATTTCATGACAGATCCCATTGCCGATATGTTGACGCGAATCCGCAACGCCATCGCGGCGAAGCATTCGCGGGTTGATATTCCGGCTTCCAAGCTCAAACTCGAGATTGCCCGCATCCTGAAGGAAGAGGGCTATATCAATAACTTCGTCATCAAGGGCGAAGGTCTCAAGCGTACGATTCGAATTTTTCTGCGCTACGACGCGCGCGGTACCTCTTCGATTACGCACCTCGAACGCGTTTCCACGCCGGGCCGGCGCGTGTACGTCGGATCGAGTCAGATTCCGAAAGTGCTCGGCGGTTACGGCATCAATATCGTTTCGACCTCCCGCGGGTTGATGAGCGGCAAGACCGCGCGCCGCGAAAACATCGGCGGAGAGCTGTTGGCGCAGATCTACTAACATTGCCAATTGGCAATTGCCGATTGTCGATTGAAAAGCAAGTTGGCAATTGGCAATCGAAAATCGGAAATAACCATATGTCGCGAATTGGAAAAAAAGTGATTACGGTGCCCAAGGGCGTGAGCGTCACTGTGCACCAGCAGGAACTCGAAGTTAAAGGTCCCAAGGGCACGCTGAAGACTCCGATCCCGCAAGGGATTAGTTTCAAGCTCGAAGGCGAAGAACTACGGGCCGAGCGCGTCTCCGACGAACAGGCGGCGCTGCACGGGCTCGCCCGCGCCCTCGCAAACAACGCGATCGTCGGCGTGACCGAAGGGTTTACGAAGCAGATGGACGTCGTCGGCGTCGGTTACAAAGCCGACGTGCAGGGCAAGAAGATCGTGTTTTCGCTCGGCTACTCGCATCCGATCGAGTTTCCGCTGCCGCCCGAAGTCGACGCCAAGGCCGAACGTCTGACGACGAAGGGCAGCATTCAGCAGTACCAGACGACGTTGACGTTGACGAGCATCGACAAGCAGAAGCTGGGCCAGGTGGCCGCCGAGATGCACAAGCTGCGCAAGCCCGATGCTTACAAAGGCAAGGGCGTGCGCTACGCGGACGTGCCGATCAAGTTGAAGCCGGGCAAAACAGGTAAGTAATTGGCAATTGACAATCGGAAATTGGAAATGAACTGATGGCAAACACGAATAGAGCAGAAGTGCGACACGCGATTCACTCGCGGATTCGCCGGAAAGTTAAAGGCGACACCAAGCGACCGCGATTGGCGATCTATCGCAGCCTGAACCACATCTACGCGCAGGTGATCGACGACCAGGTCGGGAAGACACTCGTTTCCGCCTCTACGACTGAGAAAGATCTGCGCGGCACGACCGGCGGCAATCTAGAGGCGGCCCGTCGCATCGGCGCCACCATCGCCGAACGGGCGATCGCCGCAGGCATCGAGCAAGTGGTGTTCGATCGCGGTGGTTATCTTTATCACGGCCGCGTGAAGGCTTTGACCGACGCGGCCCGTGCGGCTGGTCTCAACAAGAACGAAGTGGTTGCCGCGGAAGCTGACGGAGAGCCGGAAGCCGCGCCCGCCGAAGAGCCCAAAGAGAAGAAGTCGAAGAAGAAAAACAAAAATTAGTGTCTTAGTCGGATTTACCGATTCGTTAAATCC
>DASXXL010000008.1:0-3378 GCA_036503085.1 Pyrinomonadaceae bacterium
TAACAATGAATCATTTGAAGAGAGTTCGCGTCGCGATACTCGTTCTTGTCGCGCTATTGGTCCCGTCTATCGAAACGGGTCTTGCCAAATCTAAAAAGAAGAAAGAGATTCCCACCGGCACGCCCATAATGTGGCGGCGGCCAACCGACATCGGTTCGCGCGATCTGTTTCTTGGTCCAGGTGGCGCGAGCATGCGGCCCGATCTGCGGCGGATCACGTTTCTCAAAGAAGAAAAGGGCGGCTACTCGAAGAAGTTTCGCATACGCGACGGCTCCGGTCGTGAATGGGTCGCGAAGATCGGCAAGGAAGCGCAATCAGAAACGTCGGCAGTGAGACTGCTGTGGGGTATCGGTTACTTCACGGAAATCAACTACCTCGTGCCGCGCGTCACGATTCCCGGTAAAGGCACGTTCACCAACGTTCGCTTCGAAGCGCGACCGGAAGCTTGGAAGCGTGTGGGCGAATGGAAGTGGAAACAGAATCCGTTTGTCAGAACGCCGGAATATCAGGGCCTGAAGATCATGATGGCCTTGATCAATAACTGGGACCTCAAAGACTCAAACAACGTGCTCATCCAAACGCGCGGCAGTGGCGACCCCAAACTCTATTACGTCATCAGCGATCTCGGCGCGACGTTTGGTCATGCGAGCACGACGCCGTTGCTCTGGCGCTTCACGCGCGATCGCAACAACCCGAAGAGCTACGCGAAGTCTGACTTTCTCGAGAAAGTGAAAGGCAATCGCGTTCAGTTGCACTTCGGCGGCAAGAATCGCGGACTGATGAAAGACATCACGGTCGACGACGCTGTTTGGCTCGGGTCGTGGCTGGCCCAGCTCAGCGATCAGCAATTACACGACGCGTTTCGCGCCGCGAACTATAGTCCCGACCAGATAGATCTGTTGACGCGCGAGGTCCGCTCGCGAACTAAAGAACTGCTGAGTCTGCGGCCGAACATTCAGATCGGTAACAACTAGGCCGTGGCGACGATGAAGCAGAACCGAAAGCGCGAGATCATTACGCTCGCCGTCGTCTTTCTCGGCGTGCTGCTCGTTAGCGCGCTCGCGGTGTACTTCATCGGCAATAGTCGAACTCCGGAGTACACGCAAGTGCAGCAGCCCGGCCAGGTCGAACGAGAACCAGTCTTGCGACCGACGCCAACGCCGGCCAATAACGAAACCTTTCTCGACCGCCTCATGGGCACTCGCTCCAGCGACACTTATGTGCGCGGCGAACGTTGGATACAGACGATGGCCCGCATCGGCTTGCGTCTGTTATTGGCCACGCTGCTCGGTGCGGCGCTCGCCTATCGTCCGCGGCGGCGCATCCTCGCGATCAAGCGTAATCCTTACGTTTCACAGACGCAGATTCTGCTCGCAATTGTAGCGGCGGCGCTGATGATCATCGTCGGCGATAACGCGGCGCGCGCGTTTGGCATCGTCGCGGCCGTTTCGCTCGTTCGCTTCCGCACGAACATTCGCGATCCGAAAGAGATCACGGTGTTGCTGATCAGTCTGGCGCTCGGACTCGCTTCAGGTGTCGGGCGTTGGGATCTCGCCCTCGTGTTGGCGCTGTTCTCGTTCATCGTGCTTTGGATTTTGGAGTGGCGCGAGCCGGAGCAGGTGTTTCGTTCGATGGAGTTGAAAGTCACGACGCGGAATGTGGTTTCGACGCAGCGAACGCTGCGCGAGGTCTTTCGCAAGCACGGTTTCGACAAAGAGCTGCGGGCGATCGATCGCGAGTCTTCGCAGGAGTCGCCGGGAACGATCGTTTATTCAGTTGACGTGAGTCCTACGGTGAGTACTGACGAACTCAGTGCCGACATTCTCGACCTCGACGGCAAGAATGTTGAAGGCCTCGAGTGGGATCAGAAGAAGAGCTACTCGTACCTGTATCAGTGAAGTTTTCATCAAATAAAAAGGGTGGCCACGAAGGCCACCCCTGCAAGCTGAAGCGAAACAACCTTACTTCTGGTTAACGGTCGTGGTGACGCTGGCGGCTGCGGCGCTCGCGGTGCGATTACTGAAGTTGTTCGCGTAATCTTCAACAAACTTCTTCATTTCGCCATGGCCCCAGCGGGTGTAGAAATCATACTTCTTCATCTCTGCGTAGACCTGATCGAAGTTCCAGCCGTAATGATTGAAACGATAAACCGCGCCCATCACACCCGTGCGATGTCGGCCGCCCGCGCAGTGTACGAAGAACTTCCCGGTTGATGGATCGTCGACGAGTTTCAGGAACTGAGCGATGGTCGCTGCCGGCGGATAATCCTTATCACTCATCGGCAGATTGACGTAGCGCATTCCCGCCGCTTCGGCGTCGCGCTTCTCGTAGTCGGTCGGATCCTGACGGAGATCGATGACGGTTTTGATACCAATCGCAGCTAGCTGTTTGTAGTCCTCTTCTTTGGGTTGGGCGCCGCGGTAAAAGCGATCATCCATTTGACCAAAGTTCTTGATTTTGACGTCGGTTTGTTGGGCAACGGCGGTGATTGACGAGACGAGAACGAAAGCGAAAAGCGCGAATAGGACGGTAACGTAGCTGCGTCTTGTAGAACTCATCAAAACTCCTTAATTGTTGATTGGGCTCAACTCAGATTCCGGGAGCGCCACCCGGGTTGTACCACATTTTCGCCGCCGCCATCTAGACTCAAACTGACCGCGGACTGGCTGCTTGTGGTACACGCTGCGGCCGCGTACCAGAAGTGACCGGCGGGATCACCTTCTCGCCCAAAGCCTCACGAAAAACCTGCCTCATATTGTCGACAAACACGAACCTTATGTCCTTAAACGGCTCTTTCGGCACCTCTTCCAGATCCCTGCGGTTTTGCTGCGGCAGGATGATCGTGGTGACGCGAGCCCGCCGCGCTGCGAGTACCTTCTCTTTCACGCCGCCGATCGGCAACACGTTCCCGCGCAGCGTGATCTCGCCGGTCATCGCGACGTCTTTGCGCACCGGACGAGCCGACAGCGCCGAGACCATCGCGGTCGCGAGCGTGATTCCGGCCGAGGGACCATCCTTCGGAATCGCGCCCTCTGGAATATGAATGTGCAGGTCGTAGTTGCTGAAGTCTTCTTCGGCGATGTCGAGCTCTTTCGCCCGCGACTTCGCATAGGAATATGCCGCCTGTGCCGACTCGCGCATGACATCGCCGAGTTGGCCCGTCAAGACAAGATTTCCCTTGCCTTTCATACGCAACGCTTCGATGAAGAGTATGTCGCCGCCGACCGCGGTCCAGGCCAAACCGGTCGCCACGCCGATCTGGTCCTTCTTCAGTATCTCTTCGGGAATGATCTTCGGCGCGCCGAGAAATTCGTGCACGTTTTTAAGAGACACGCGCATGCCGCCTTTGTGTCCTTCGGCGATCTTGCGCGCGACTTT
>DASXXL010000009.1:0-3966 GCA_036503085.1 Pyrinomonadaceae bacterium
ATGGACATGATGAAACTCAAAAAACCGGCGGGGTCGCGCGCGTCCGCGAGTTCTTCTTCCGTGAACTCTTCTTCGCCGCCAATTTCGCCACCGCCACCGGCTTCGCCGCCAATAGCTTCAGCGGGCGGCGACGTGGTCGCGGCCTCGTTTTGCGCACTTGCTGCGGTCTCTGTTTGCGCACCCGCTGCGGCCGTCGCGGCGGTTGCAGTTACGGTTTCCGGCTTCGGCTCCGGCCTCTCTTCGGGAGGAAGATCGCGCGGGCTGCCGTCAGCATTGAACAGCCGTCGATCCGTTACTTTGAAGTTTGGTTGCTCGTCACTCATAGCTCTATTGTGAATTTAACCCGATGGTAGCATAGACTACTGCCATGCCCACAACGTTCACCGATCTCGTTAATTTGATGGAACGCCTGCGCGCGCCAAACGGCTGTCCGTGGGACCGCGAACAGACTTACGCCACGCTCGCGCCGATGCTGCTCGAAGAAGCCTACGAAGCGTTTGAAGCAGTCGAAGACGCACGTGAAGGACGACCCGCCGAACTGCGCGACGAGCTCGGCGATCTCCTTTTTCAGATCGTCTTTTACGCGCAAGTGGCGAAGGAACGCGGCGAGTTCAACATGGATGACGTGATCGCGGCGATTCACGAAAAGATGGTGCGCCGCCATCCGCACGTGTTCGGCGACGTCACCGCCGAAGACTCAGCCACAGTTTTGTTGAACTGGGAAACGATGAAAGCCGAAGAGCGGCGCGCCGCGGGTAAAACTGAAGACGTCAAAACCTCTTTGCTGAACGGCGTCTCCTCGAAAGCGCCGGCGCTGATGGAGGCGCATCAACTCTCAACAAAAGCCGCGCGCGTCGGCTTCGATTGGAAAAGCGTTGACGACATCTTTGACAAGTTGCAGGAAGAGATCGAAGAACTGCGCGGCGCGATTAAGGAGCACGCGAACCTGAAAGACGAGCAGACTCACGCGCGCGTCAGAGAAGAGATGGGTGATCTGCTTTTCGCCGCGACGAACATCGCGCGCCACATGCAGGTAGAACCAGAAGCGGCGCTGAAACTCACGAATCGCAAGTTTCGGCGCCGCTTCGACTACATCGAAACCTCGTTGCACGATCGCAACCAGGCGTTCGATCAAACCTCAATCGACGAACTCGAACAACTGTGGCAAGAAGCGAAAACACAATCCACAGATTACACGGAAAAGTCTGCGTAATCTGTGGATGACTCCTCGTTAATCGTTAATCCTGAGCGAACGCAGCACATTCTGAAACGCGCTTTCGAAGTTACGTTCACTCTGCGGCGCGACCGCGATCATGTAGAACAACTGGCCGTTGCGTAGTTGCGTCGTGATCAGCCTGATATTCTCCGGCCGGCCCGTCGCTTCGTTCACGTTAGTCAACGTGGTCCATAGGCCTTGATGGCGGTCAATCGTCGTCCGCTGATAACCACCGTTCGCGCGCAGCGAATTGTTACCTTGCGCCAGGCTGTTGATTAACTCGTTGGTTGCCTGCTGCAGATTGCGGCTGTTCGTCTGGGCCACACCGAAGTTCACGCCGTGCGTAAACACCGCCTGCCCGTTGTACTGGCCGTAACCGCCATTCGGCGCAAACCAAACTGAATTGCCTTCGTTGAGCTGCTGCCAGTTGGACGGCACGCTCACCTGCACGCCGTTGCCGAAGATCGAAACACTCTGATAACGCGACGACGGATACTCAACTCGTCCGTTCGGAACGCTATTCGGATAGCTGGTGTTTTCACCCTGCGGATAACGCTGACCGCTGCGCTGGATCTCGGCCATCGTCGGCGCGGCTGAATAACCACGCAGCCGTTCCTGGATGCGCGCAAATTCCCGTGAGTCGCGTTGGGTGTTCTGCGCATTGACGCGCAACATCTGCGCTTCGCGATTGATGCGCGCGTAACGATCGCTCGGGCTCGGGTGGTCGCTCAAGAAACCGCCGCCGCCACCGCCCGTTTGTTCGATCGTGCGAAACATGTTCGCCAGATCGCGCGGGTCGTAACCGGCACGCGCCATGATCTGCGCACCAAGCACGTCGGCTTCAGTTTCATATTCACGACTGAACTTCAACATGTAAACCGCGAATGGCGCCTGGGCCAACTGGCCGACACCCGCATTACCGGTCGCGAGCACGCCCGCAATGCCGGCGATCGCCGCGAGCGTTCCATACTTCTGTCCCTTCGTCGCCTGCGCGGTGCCGTGACGCAACGCCACGTGACTTAGCTCGTGGGCCATCACGCCGGCCATCTCACCTTCGTTGTGCGCGGCTTCGATCATTCCGCGGTTGACGTACATTGGACCACCGGGCAGCGCGAACGCGTTGATGTCTTTCGCGTTGACGACTTTGAAGTAGTAGTTGAATTCGGGATGTTGAAATTGCGGCGGGATCGCGTTTACCAAACGCCGCCCTACGCTCTCGACGTAGCCTCTGACTGTTTCGTCATTCAGCAGGGGAAACTGTTGCTCTGCTTCCTGCGCCGCCTGGCGTCCGAGTTTGACGTCGTCCTGAACACTATATTTGTTACTGTGATACTTGATCTGCGTTTGCGCCGTTACTGACAGCGGCAACGCTGCGATAGCGATAAGCGTTAGCCATGCAAGCAACGCTCTTCCCTTTTTATTGACCATAGTTACCTCCGGTAGCTGTAACCCTTTTCAGCTAGTGATGCACGAAAACGAAACGAGGATCGCCCCATTTTCTTAGGTTTGGGCGACCTGCCGTTCTTAATGCAATGAAAATGCCAGTGAGTCTTTTAGCCCTGCGTCCGCGGCTCGATATGTTCGTTGAACCACTTAGCCGGCTCAGCAAGGGGGGTAATCCGGTGCTGCTCGCCGCGCCACACGCGGATCATGGAGATGATAAGGAAGACGGTGGCCGCAGTGCTGAACAGGAATTCGCCGAAGTGGCTCCCGGTTATTGCGCCCATTGTTTTCAGTACCGTCGAAATGATCAGGATGCCGATGTGTAGCGACAACGCTTGCGACGCATGAAAGCGAACTTTCACTTCGCGGCGCGACACCAGGAACAACTCAACCAGCGACGCCACGATACCCACCCACGGCGCATAAGGAAGTATGACTGCCCATTTTTCGGGAATGCCGAGACCGAGCACGCTGCGTGAAGTGGGTTGATTACTGACGGGAGCGTAATACGGGTTCGTGCCTGGCTGTTGATACTGGTTCGCCGGTGGCGCGTAGGTCGGCGGTACGAAGACCGAAGGATACGGCTGTTCCAGTGGTGGGTTCTCGTAGCGGCGGGTCGGAGCTTCGGAGTAGACGTTCTTGCGCGCGCTTTCGTTGGCGACTTCGCGCGTCTCGCCACCCACTTGCTGCGTCGGTGCTCCGCCGCCCCATGATTCCTCCGCCTTGCGTTCGACGTCGGGATCAAGCGGGTTTGTATCGTACTTGCTCTTCTTTGTCTCCATCTTCAGCCGCTCTTGGTCCTATAAAGCTCGCACTGGAATCTTACTCGCCCGCGATCTCATACTCAACCTGTTGCCAGCGTTGTTCGCGCTCGGAAATGAAAAACGCCTTGACAGTGGCTCCGGTTCCACCGAGGCCGATAATGAGGTAAGTAGCTGAAGGATAATAAGCGAGTCGCACGTCGGTTTCGGACGGAATCGGATCGACAGCGCGCGGGTGAGAGTGATAGATCGCGAGTAGTTCCTCGCCGCGATCGCGCATCTGGCGCTGGGCGGCGAAGAGGTCTTCGGGCGCGGCTTCGTAGGCGCGTTCGGGGTTCGCGGTGACGTTGCGCAGGCGATAGATCGTGCGGGCGGTTTGTTCGTCGCTGCCACCGATGAGGCCACAACATTCGGCCGGCGCCACCTCGCAAGCATGAGCAATCATTGCGTCGAGGTGTTCGCGAAGTAGCCGGATCGTTGGCATTTTCAGTCTTCGACGATGCGCAGGTGCAGCTCTTCCAATTGCGACTGATCGACGCCGCCCGG
>DASXXL010000010.1:0-3584 GCA_036503085.1 Pyrinomonadaceae bacterium
GCACCGGACTCTCATCAATACGCAGGAACACAATCGTCGTTGAATCAGGACTCCACCAGTACGCGCCGAAGTTGCCGCGGCCATAGAGCTCTTCCTGATAAACCCAATCAAGACGCCCATTCAAAATTTTCGCACTACCGTCGCGCGTCAGCGCGCGTTCGCGACGCTGCATACCAAGATCTTCGACGTAGAGATTGTTGCCGCGCACGAAGCTCACCATGCGTCCGTCAGGACTGAACTCTTCGCCGACTTCTTCTTCCGGAGTGCTCGTGAGCCGAATCGCGCGATCGCTGCCGAACTCGTAATAGAACAGATCGTTGGACCAGTTGAGCAAGACGCCGGTTTCGGCGGGATTCAGATCGTAGTTGCCGCGATTCGCGAGCTGGCGCGCATTCTCCGTCGTGATGCCCGGCAAGGCGGCAAATGCAGCTTGCATCTTCGCGGCGTCAAAGAACGGCACGGCCTCACCGGTCGCCGCGTCGACCTTCTGTATTCGCGGCACGTCGCGACGGCCAGCTTCATTCGTCAACAAGTAATGCTGCCCGTCTTTGAGCCAGCGAATGTTCGGCGTCGTGCCGTTGAAGTTGACGCGCTTAACGGGATCGAAGATGTCGTCGATCGTCAGCAGCTTGTTTTGTGCGTTTAAGGAAGGAGAGATGAGCGCGAGAACGAAAGTTACGAGCAACCAGGCTTTGAGTCGAGTCATAATTTTAAACTGCTTTAGGAGTCATCCTCTTAATGAGTGGAGTCAACACTGCAAGAATCACGGCAGCCAACAAAGTGATGCCCGCGAAGATGCCGAAGCCTCGCGTCAGTACCCACGGGTCGTTTCCTGCGAATAATCTAGTCGTCAGGCCGGCGATGTAGCTGCCGATAGAGATCGAAAGGAACCATACGCCCAGCATCAGTCCGACCATTCTCGCGGGCGCCAGCTTCGTCGTTGTGCTCAGCCCGATCGGACTCAAACAAAGCTCGCCGATCGTCTGCAGAAAATAAACTGCGACGAGCCACATCGGACTAACTCGTCCGCCGCCCGTCAACGTCGCCGCAAAAGCAATCACGACAAAAGCAATGCCGGCAAAGAACAGCCCGATCGTGAACTTACCGGGACTTGACGGTTGCCAGCGACCGAGTTTTAGCCAGACGGCGCCGATGATCGGCGCAAAGATGATCACAAAGAGTGCCGGCACGGCTTGGAACCAGCTCGATGGATAGACCCAGCCGAGTATCGTCGTGCGAGTTAACCTGTCGGCAAAAAGCGTCAGGCTTGATCCCGCTTGCTCGTACGTCATCCAAAACAGGATCGAGAAAAGAAAGAGGATAAAGATCACAAGCACTCGCTTGAGCTCGTCGCCGTTGAGCCAACGCAGTATGCCGCCCAGGTAACCGGCGAAGAAACCGACCACGCCCGGGAACAACGCTGACAACCAACCTGCTTCCGCATAGCCATAGTAAAGTCCCAACGCCACGCCGGCGACGCCGCCGACGAGCGCAAGGATCATCGTTAAGTAGTCCGTCGGTTTTGATTCTTCGGTTCGGACCGGCTTATGGCCCACGTCGGCGAGCTTTCCTCGCCCGAGTATGTATTGAATGATGCCGACTGTCATACCGATGCCTGCGGCGGCAAAGCCCCAGTGCCAGGCGGTATTTGGATCGAAGCCCATCGAGGCGATGAATCTGCGAGATAAAGGATGTTGCGCCAAAAACCCGACGACGAGCGGCGAAAGAAACGCGCCGAGATTGATGCCCATGTAGAAGACCGAGAAACCGGCATCACGTCGCTTGTCGTTTTCCGAATAGAGTTGGCCCACCATCGCGCTGATGTTTGGTTTCAAGAGACCCGTGCCACAGGCGATGAGAATCAAGCCTGCATAGAAAGTGAGATGTGAGTTGATGGCCATCGAATAGTGGCCGCAGGCGATGATGATTGCGCCGATGAGCACCGCTCGGCGTGCGCCGAAGATCCGATCCGCAAGCCAGCCGCCGGGCAGCGGCAAATACCAAACGGAGGAAACGTAGGTGGCGTAAATAATACCCGCATATTTCTCATCCAGAGCAAGACCACCTTCGGCAAGCGACTTCGTCATGTACAGCGTCAGGATCGCGCGCATGCCGTAGTAAGAGAAGCGTTCCCACATCTCAGTGAAGAAGAGTGTGGAGAGGCCGCGCGGGTGTCCGAAGAAAGTGCGTTCCCGGATAGCTGAAGCCGTGCTCTCGGTAATCTCGGGTATGCCGGAGACGGCCGCGTCTTCTGCTGTGCTCATGCGGCCATTCAAGCATCTGCGTTATCCGTGGTCAAGATAGGACCACGGATAACGCCGACGAAAAGACGTGAGTTAACGAGGGATTGGGGGCGCTACTCAGTATCGACTCGAGAATCAGGGGATTGAACGGTGAGGTAGGTTTTGCCGTAGCGCTGCGAGATGATC
The DNA here is from genome assembly GCA_036503085.1 of Pyrinomonadaceae bacterium. Classification (GTDB taxonomy): domain Bacteria; phylum Acidobacteriota; class Blastocatellia; order Pyrinomonadales; family Pyrinomonadaceae; genus PSRF01. The sequence goes on from DASXXL010000010.1 coordinate 2,430, forward strand.
TTCACGTAGTTACGTGTTTCGTTATACGGCGGGACGCCGTTGTACTTATCAACCGCGCCTTCGCCGGCGTTGTAACCGGCAAGCGCGAGTTCCACATTTCCGTCGAAGCGCTTCAACAACCAACCGAGGTACTTCGTGCCTGCTTCGATGTTCGACTCCGGATCGTTCATATCTTCGCAACCAAAACGCTTCGCGGTCGCGGGCATCAACTGCATCAAGCCCTGAGCGCCGGCATGCGAGTGTGCGTTAACGTCATACTTCGACTCCTGCCAGATGACCGCGTGAATGAATCGCGGATCGACGCCTTCGCGTTCACCAACTTCAAAGATGATGCGGTCCAGATCTTTGTCACCGGAGGTCGGAATGTCGGCTGGTATCTCTAATTGAGCCGGGCTCGCGGCGGCCACAGGGGCCAGCACGCGGCTGAACATGATGCCGGTGACGTTAGTAAAAATGAAGAAGGAAAGAATGGCGAAGGGCGCAAACTTCAGCGAACGAAAATGGGAATCCTTACGGGGAAACTTCATCCAGAACAATCTCCAGGGTTTACTAAGTTAAGGGTAACTCGCTTGTCAGGGGCCGCGACTCAGATGGTCCATAAGAAGCCAGCGGTTGCTTTTTTGTTACGCATTTTTTGCCTGTAAGTTCTTGAAAATGATGTACTTGTTTGGTTCGCCGGGATCGGTCGATCTGATGGATCAGTTCAGCGTGACAGAAAAAACAAGACACTACTTTGAAGATCCTTGATGGGAGGCGGAAGGTACTATGTGGGATTTATGGAATGATGCTTAGGCCTTGAAAGATGACGTTTATCTGGCGTCGAGTGTCGTCTTGGTTGCGCCGTCCGATGATTAGGGTTCGTGAAACTACACATCGGATCTCGGAAGTTACATCTTGAATTCACCGCTTCCTGGTTGTGCCGAGCGCGGCCTACATGACTTCTCTGAATTCCGAGTTGCCCTGCCCGAGATCGCTATTGCAGTTTTCCAAAACGAAGACATCGGACTGCGAAAGAAAGATATCGGACGGCGGGACTTAAACAGTTGCTGGCCCAAAGCAATTAAGATCGCGCAGATCTCATCTGCATTCCTTCTCCGGACGTTTGGTTTCCGCATTTGCCGGTTGTGGTCACCGAACGCGTTTGGTTGAACGCCG
>DASXXL010000011.1:0-3054 GCA_036503085.1 Pyrinomonadaceae bacterium
TTCAAATCCGAAGCGCTTGCACTCGGCGCGCTCGGCAACCTCAACGGCTTTAAAGTCGATCGCTCTCGCTTATCAATCTGATATAGTTTCCCGCCAATGAAACTTACCGTTCTTGGTAGCGGCTCGACTGGTAACGCAGTCTTGATCGTTGCCGGCAACACTCGCGTGTTGGTGGACGCTGGATTAAGCGCGAAAGAGATCGTCCGCCGGCTCGCGCTCGTCGGCGAGGACGCGCAACAACTCGATGGAGTGCTCGTCACACACGAGCACGGCGATCATGCGGGCGGCTTGCGCGTGCTGCTCGGTTCGGTTGATTGTCCCGTTTACATCTCAGCGCAAACTCTCGACGCTTACGTCAGCGAACGTTTCAACGTCAACACCGAAGAGCCCCGACGACGCGCGAAAGCATTGCGCGATCGCGTCGAGCAGATCGAGTCGAGCAAAGACTTTCGCATCGGCGAGATAGATTTTCACCCGTTCACGATTCCTCACGACGCCGTCGATAACTTCGGCTTCACGGCGACTCATCACGGCGTGAAGATCGCGACCGTGATGGACTTCGGCCACATCACGACGCTCGTCTCGGAACAACTGCGCGACTGCGCGGCGATCGTTATCGAGTCGAACCACAGCCGCGACATGCTCAAAGCCTGCGACAGTTATCCGTGGGAACTGAAGCAGCGCATCCTCTCGCGCCTCGGCCATCTCTCGAACGAAGACCTCGCCGATTGGATCAAAGACGGATTCGACGGCACCGCGAAATACATCGTCCTCGCGCACCTTTCGCAACGCGCGAATAATCCGTATTTAGCGAAGATCACTGCTGAAGTCGCGTTGCAGGAGAAGGCGCCGCTGTTTTTTGGCGACACGGAAGTTTGCCTTTCCTTCCCGAAGGAGCCGACGCCCTGGATCGAAGTCTAGTAGCACTCGGGAACGCAAGGGCTGGGAGCGCAGGCGTCTCGCCTGCACGGCAGCGCAAGAGGCCCGAAGCGAGCAAAGCAGGCGAGACGCCTGCGGTCCCGGCAGCAACGGCGTTTCGTGCAGCAATAGCACTGCTTCTCTTTTTGGCCGTCGTCTCCGGCTGTGGGCAGCGCGCGGTTGGTAATCGAGTTCCTGCCGAAGTTCAGGACGTCATCACCACAGTCGGCAATCAGATCGAGCAGGAACGCTACGACGAGATCTACAACGAGGCCTCGTCGCTGTGGAGACAAGACTCCACACTCGAACAATCAACCGAAACCTTCAAAACACTGCGCGCCCGACTCGGCAAAGTCGAAAGCCGAACCCTCAATTCCGCAACCGAACAACAGAACTCCGGTGGCGCTTTGAAAGGTCACGCGTACATACTGACGTATCAAACACGCTTCGAGCGCGGCGAAGGAATGGAAACGTTTACGCTGATCGAGGAAAATGGACGCTGGCTGCTGGCTCGCTACTTCGTTAATTCAATGGCCCTTAAATAAAGATGATCGATCGCTACACCTTGCCCGAGATGGGCGCGCTCTGGTCAGAGCAGAACAAGTTTCAGAAATGGCTCGACGTTGAGATCGCGGTGTGCGAAGTGCACGCCGAGAACGGAATTATTCCGCAAGACGCGCTGGAGCAGATCAAAGCGCGCGCAAAATTTTCCGTTGCCCGCATCAACGAGATCGAGAAGACGACGAACCATGACGTCATCGCCTTCACGACGAATCTCGCGGAGTCGATCGGCGAAGCGAGCCGTTTCGTTCATTACGGTCTTACGTCGTCGGACGTCGTCGACACGGCCAACGCGCTGTTGTTGCGCGACGCGGCCGAGATCCTGCTCAAGAAAGTGGACGGTCTCATCGACGTGTTGAAGCGACGTGCCGTTGAGTTCAAGCACACGCCGCAGGTCGGACGCACGCACGGCATTCACGCCGAACCGACGTCATTTGGTTTGACGTTTGCGCTGTGGTTCGACGAGATGCGTCGCAATCGCGAGCGTCTGCTGCGTGCGAAAGATGCTGTCGCAGTGGGAAAAATCAGCGGCGCGGTGGGCGCGTTTGCGCACCTGGATCCTTCGGTTGAAGAGAAAGTTTGCGCGCGGCTCGGTTTGAAAGCAGCGCCGATCTCGACGCAGGTGATCCAGCGGGACATTTATGCCGAGTATCTCAGCACGCTCGCGACAATCGCTTCGTCGCTCGAGAAGTTTGCTTTGAACGTTCGGCATTGGCAGCGCACCGAAGTGCGCGAAGCGCAGGAACGTTTTACTAAAGGACAGAAAGGTTCTAGCGCGATGCCGCATAAACGCAATCCGATCATCTCGGAGCGCATCTGTGGCATGGCGCGAATAGTTCGGGCCAACAGTCTCGTCGGACTCGAAAACATCGCGCTCTGGCACGAGCGCGACATCTCGCATTCCTCAGCCGAGCGCGTCGTGCTGCCCGATTCGAGTATCGCGCTCGACTACATGCTGCAAAAAGCGATCGGGTTGATCGATGGTCTGGTGGTCTATCCGGAGCGGATGCTGGAGAACCTCGGCGCGACGCACGGGCTGATCTTCAGTGGGCAATTGCTGCTGGCGTTGACGAACAAAGGCGTGTCACGCGAGATCGCGTACGAGTGGGTGCAGCGGAATGCGATGCGGGTCTGGGACGAGAACCGCGACTTTCACGAGCTCGTGAAAGCCGACGCGGACATTACCTCGAAACTATCTGCCGAAGAGATCGATCGCACGTTCTCGCTGGACCATTACCTGCGGAACGTGGATCAGATCTTTCAGCGCGTTGGAATTACTTCTTAGCGGAAAACTGTTCGGCGAAGTTGCCGATGATCGGCAGTTTGAAGTAGGTGCCCTGAAACGCTTTGATCAGGCACATGATCCACGCAATCAAAAGTCCGACCCAGAAAACTATCCAGATTAACGGCACGACCAGACCGACGATGGTGCCCAAAAATCCAGGAAGCTGCGAGGCGATAATCCAGATGACGAACGTCACGACCCAGAACACGACACCTATAACAATAGCCACAACGCTCAGAAGGATCGACTGCATCGCGTGAAACCGCACCAGCCGGCTGTCCTTTTCGATC
>DASXXL010000012.1:0-2961 GCA_036503085.1 Pyrinomonadaceae bacterium
TGAAGCGCAAGACGTCGCTGGCGTGGTTCTTCGGCTTTGCGATCTCGTTCGCGCTCTTCCAACTGATGCTGCTCACGATCACGAATCTCGTGTTCGTCGGTATCGGACTCTGGGGCGTCAACGTGCCCGTCGCGTGGGGCATCGACATCCTCAACTTCGTCTGGTGGATCGGCATCGGTCACGCGGGCACATTGATCTCCGCGATCCTGCTCCTGCTGCGACAACGCTGGCGCACGTCCATCAACCGCTTCGCCGAAGCGATGACGCTCTTCGCCGTCGCGCAAGCGGGCATGTATCCGATCTTCCACCTGGGCCGGCCGTGGCTCGCGTACTGGCTGTTTCCTTATCCGAACACGATGGGAATCTGGCCGCAGTTTCGCAGCCCGCTGATGTGGGACGTGTTTGCGGTGTCGACTTACGCGACCGTCTCCGCGATGTTCTGGTTTGTCGGTCTGATTCCCGACTTCGCCACGCTGCGCGATCGCGCACGAAGCAAACCGTTTCAAATGATTTACGGCCTGCTCGCGATGGGCTGGCGTGGCTCCGCGCGTCACTGGCATCGCTACGAGATGGCCTATCTGTTGCTCGCGGGTCTCGCAACGCCGCTCGTGCTTTCAGTCCACACGATCGTCAGTTTCGACTTCGCCGTCGGCATCATTCCCGGCTGGCACGCCACGATCTTTCCGCCGTATTTCGTCGCGGGCGCGATCTACGCCGGCTTCGCGATGGTGCTGCTGTTGACGATTCCGCTGCGCCGTTTTTACGGCCTCGAAGGTTTCATCACCATGCGCCACATGCACAACATGGCCAAGGTGATGCTCGCGACCGGATTGATCGTCGGTTACGGCTACACGATGGAGGCATTCTTCGGCTGGTACAGCGGCAACAAGTACGAGCGGTTCATGATTTGGAACCGCATGCACGGTCCGTATCACCTTTATTACTGGGCGCTGATTCTCTGCAACATCATTACGCCACAGTTTCTGTGGATCAAGAAGGTGCGCTCGAACCTGCTCGTGCTCTGGATCATCGCCTTCATCGTCAGTATCGGCATGTGGCTCGAGCGATTTGTGATCGTGGTGACGAGTCTGCATCGCGACTTTCTGCCGTCGTCGTGGGGCATGTATCAACCGACGCAGTGGGACTGGGGCATGTTCATCGGCACGATCGGGTTTTTCCTGACGCTCACGTTCCTGTTCATCAGGTTCCTGCCGATGATTTCGATTTTTGAGATGCGCACGATCCTGCCGGAAGCGGAGGTGGAAGAGTAATGGCTGCGAACCCGCCGCTGCTGCATCATCGACGCCACGTGCCGCCGCTTTACGGTGTGATTGCGGAGTATGAAAGCCCGAACGACCTGGTCCACGCGGCGCGCAAAGTTTACGACGAGGGATACCGGCGGATTAATGGTTACTCGCCGTTTCCGATCGAGGAACTCTCGGAAGCGATCGGATTCACGCACACGCGTCTGCCGCTGATCGTGTTTATCGGCGGCGTTGTCGGCGGGCTTTCCGGGTTTTTCATGCAGTACTGGATCGAAGTGATCGACTATCCGCTCAACGTGGGCGGCAAGCCTTACAACAGTTGGCCGGCTTTTGTTCCGATCACTTTTGAAATGACGGTGCTGTTCGCGTCGTTTGCCGCGGTGCTGGGAATGCTCATGCTGAACAAGCTGCCGCAGCCATATCATCCGGTTTTCAACGTGCCGAGTTTTGCGCTCGCCACTCGCGATCGGTTCTTTCTCGCGGTGGAGGCAAACGACCCGAAGTTTGACCACGCAAAGGTGACGGATCTGTTGAAGAGTCTTGGGGCGATCGAAGTCAGTGATGTCGAGGTTTAGCAAAAATTTCGGGATCATTCTCGTGCTGTTGGGCGTCTGCCTTATAGGCGGCGCGTGCCGGCAGGACATGCAGGACCAGCCGAAGATGAAGCCGTATCGCAGCACGTCATTCTTTGGCGACGGACTCGCGATGCGGCAACCCGTTCCGGGTACTATTCCGCGCGGTTATTTGCGCTCCGATCCTGTTTTATTTACCGGCAAGAAGGAAAAATCCGCTCAATCCGCTCCCTCTCCGTCTTCCGCTAGCGGGAATCAAAATCCTTACGGGGATGATACGGATACGTTTCCGTTTCCGATCACGGAAGAGACTATGCAGCGCGGCCGCGAGCGTTTTGAAATCTTTTGCAGCGCCTGTCACGGTCTCAGCGGCCACGGCGACGGCATGATCGTGCGCCGCGGTTATCGGAAGGCCGCTAACTTCCACGAAGATCGTTTGCGACAAGCGCCCGTGGGCCACTTCTTCGACGTGATCACGAACGGCTGGGGCGCAATGCCGTCTTACGCGCCGCAAGTTCCGGTGCAGGATCGCTGGGCCATCATCGCCTACATCCGCGCCTTGCAAACGGCCGAGCCGAAAGAGCCGTTCAACGCGCCGATCCCGACCGGCTCGCCGAACGCGTCGCAGCAATCCACGCCGGCCAGTGGGGGACACCAGTGATGAGTACATCATTCAATCCTCCATCGTACGGATCGTTTCAACGACGCGCCTTCATCGCCGGCGGCGTGTTGCTGGTGTTAATGCTGGTCGCGTTGTTCGTTAACCCCGCGCAGTTTTTCCGGGCTTATCTGATCGGTTGGACTTTCTGGACCGGCCTCGGCGTCGGCTGTCTGGCGCTCTTGATGTTGCAGCACCTGACGGGCGGCGGCTGGGGACTCGTCATTCGCCGCGTGCTCGAAGCCGCGACGCGCACCCTGCCGTTTATGGCGGTGCTCTTCATTCCAATTATTCTCGGCTCGCACTCGCTTTACCCATGGACAAATCCGGAAGAAGTTGCGCAGCATCCGGCGGTGCAATTCAAGGCGGGTTTTTTGAACGTGCCGTTCTTCACGGTGCGCGCAATCATTTACTTTGGCGTCTGGATTACGCTCGCGTATTTCCTGAATCGCTGGTCGCTCGCGCA
>DASXXL010000013.1:0-8548 GCA_036503085.1 Pyrinomonadaceae bacterium
GCCGGCGTATTCCTGCGGCGCGGAAATCTCGACGTCCATGATCGGCTCCAGCAACGAAGGCTTCACCTTTTCCATCGCGGCGCGAAACGCTTTGCGTCCTGCGGCGCGGAACGAGTGCTCGTCCGAGTCGACCGGGTGATACGAACCGTCGACCAATTGCACCTTGAAATCCACGAGCGGATAACCCGCAATCGCGCCCGATTGCGCCGCTTCTATAATGCCTTTCTCGATCGCGGGGCGGAACTGTTGCGGCACCGAGCCACCAAAGATCTTGTCTTCGAAAACGAAACCACCACCGCGCGGCAACGGCTCAAACACGCATTTGCAATCGCCAAACTGTCCGCGGCCGCCCGTCTGTTTCTTATGGCGTCCCTGCACTTCAGCGCGCTGCGTAATCGTCTCCTTGTACGGCACCTTCGGCGGATGCAACGTCACTTCAACGCCGTAACGCTTCTTCAACTTCTCTACCACCGTTTCCACGTGCAACTGACCCGAGCCCGAGAGCAGAAACTCTTTCGTCTGCGGATCGCGACTGAAATGCAGCGCCGGATCTTCTTCGAGAATGCGGTGCAACGCCGTGCTGATCTTCTCTTCGTCCTGCCGTGACTTCGGCTCGATCGCGAACGCGATCGCCGCTTCCGGATATTCAACCGCGTCGTAAACGATCGGCGCCGCTTTATCGCAAAGCGTGTCGCCCGTTTGCGTCTCCTTCAGCTTCACACACGCGATGATGTCACCCGCGTGCGCTTCGGGAACTTTGTCGAGCTGTTTGCCCTGAATCGTGTGCAGCGCGCCGAGACGTTCGGCAACGCCGCGCGACGAGTTGAACGCGTTCGCATCAGTTTGCAAACGCCCGCTGATGATCTTGAAAACGTTGATGCGGCCGGCAAACGGATCGGCGATCGTGCGGAAGCAGTAAGCCGAGAATGGTTCGTTGTCGCTGTACTTGCGCGCGATGCGTTCGGAGTCTGGACCACCGTCGACCGGACGGCCCCACTCGGCTTCGTGATGCGCCGGATCGGGAGCGTAGTCAACCAGCGCATTCAGCAACGCACGCAAGCCGACTTGCGTCGCGCTCGAAACGGCGAACACCGGACACAGTTTGCTTTGCGCGATCGCGTTGTTGATGTTCGGCAGGATGTCTTCTTCGTCGAGTGTGCCTTGCTCGAAGTATTTCTCCAGCAACTGATCGTTCGACTCGGCGACGAGTTCCACGAGCCGTTCGCGCGTCTTCTCGACGATGTCGCGGCCTTCGCTGGGAATGTCGATCTCTTTTGCTTGGCCGTCAGCGCTGAGCTCGTAGGCCTTCATGTGCACGACGTCGACGACGCCGCGAAAGTCTTTCTCTTTTCCAATCGGCAGAGTGAAGGGAATGATGGCGCGGCTGAAAGTGCTTTGCGCGCTGCGCAACGCTTCGCCGAAATCGGCGTGTTCTTTGTCGAGTTTATTAATCACCATGACGCGTGGAACCATGAACTCATTCGCGTAGGCCCATGTCTTTTCCGTTTGCACTTCCACGCCCTTGACGCCATCGACGACGACGATGGCGCAGTCTGCCACGCGCAGCGCCGGCCGCGCGTGGGCTATGAAAGCCGCGTATCCAGGTGTGTCTATAAAATTGAGTTTGGTATCGCGATGATCGAGATGAGCGAGTGCGGTATTTAGTGTGATTTTGCGGGCGATCGAATCTTCTTCGTAATCCGTGACTGTGGTGCCTTCATCTACCTTTCCCCAGCGCGGTGTGGCTCCGGCGACGTAGAGAAGCGAGCTGATTAGCTGCGTCTTCCCTGCGTCGCCGTGTCCAATGACAGCAAGGTTTCTGATGGCTTCAGTCGGATAGACTTTCATGGTGTATTTGTCCCTTTCGAAGGTGGAAGTTTGGCCGGAAGCATACTCATCCGCATCGGTCGAAAGCAAGTTAACTCGCGTGGGACCGCAGGCGCCTCGCCTGCAACTCACGAGACCGTCTTTGATCGCAAGTTGCAGGCGAGACGCCTGCGGTCCCGGCCAGTATCGGCAGCCATCCTTTGCCTTGTACAAAGCATCACAAACGGCGGATAGGAGATGTCGAAAGCGATGTATTACCGGAAGTTAATGTCTGTGGCAGTGGCCCTCCTGATGGCGCTGGCAGCGGTTTGGGCTGTATCTGCTACACCAAAGACAAAGGACGAAAACGAACAGCGCGGGCTCCAGACGATCGAGCCCTTGAACATAGCGATTCTGATCCAGGACGACCTCGTGCCGCAGGTGAGCAACGAGATCGGCGTGACGCGGGATTTCATTCGCTCGTTGCCGCAAGGGTCGCAGGTGATGGTTGGTTACATCACCGCCGGCACGCTGCAAGTGCGACAGCCGTTTACGACTGACCTGGACAAAGCGGCACGATCGCTGCGAATGCCGACGGCCAGCACGGCGAGCACGCCATTCAACCCGTACGTTGAAGTGATTGAAGCGTTGAAGCAGTTTGACAAGAACGGCACCAACGCGAATGCGATCCTGCTCGTTTCAGACGGTCTCGACACGTCGCGCGGATTTGATTCGACTGCGGCGGGTCACACGGTCGACATCGAGCGGGCGATCAAAGAAGCCAACAGGCGTGGAGTTTCAATCTTCAGTTTCTACGCGCCGTCGGTTGGTTTGACGAGCCGCAGCCGGATTGCAGCGAGTTACGGACAGAGTTCGCTGAATCGTTTGTCGGATGAAACTGGAGGCAAGGCGTTCTTCCAGGGCACGAGTGGTTTTGTGACGTTCAACTCTTACTTCTCGCGTTTGCGGGAGACGTTGAATCGGCAGTACGCGAAAGCGCGATAGGAATATCGCTCAGTTGAGGTTAATAGGTCCTATAGGTCTCATAAGACTTATAGGACTATTTAGTAGTGCCCCAAATTTAAACTAATCCTTAGCTGGGAGCGCAGGCGTCTCGCCTTCAAGGCTGCGAACGACGGCGCTCTCCGGTGCGTTTGCAGGCGAGACGCCTGCGCTCCCAGCTAATTAGGACACTACCGACTATTTCTTTCTCTTGGCGACAGTCAAACTCCAATGGTAAATTAAGCGCCGTCCATTTCTAATGGGCCAGCAAACGTGCGCGAATACTGTCTCATTGTCGAAGGCGCATACCTCTCCGAATCTGAGGCCGAGCATGCTCTGCGCGACCCGTTCCTCGAAGATTGGGTCGAGCAAACCGGCCGCTTCCGCATTCACAACATGGACGAGATCCTCGTGACGCCTGGCGTCACGCTCGGCTCGCTCGGCGTCGTGATGCTGGACGATCGCGTCTTTGAGATTGCGAGCACCGACCCGGATCACCCCCTGAACGAACACACCGCCAAAGGCGTGGCCGAAGCACTGCGTCGGATGGATATGTTTGACGACATCCGCGCTGAGCCGCGCGTTGAAGAGTAAATAAATGCCGCAGTCGTTTTTGGATGGACGTGTCGTCGTTGTCATCGGCGATATCACACGCGAGGACGTCGGCGCGATCGTCAATGCGGCGAATTCGACGTTGCTCGGCGGTGGCGGAGTTGACGGTGCGATTCACCGAGTTGGTGGACCGCAAATTCTCGAAGAGTGTCGAGAGCTTCGCAAGACGCGTTATCCGGACGGCTTGCCGGCGGGTGAAGCAGTGATTACCACGGGCGGAAATCTACCGGCGCGATACGTGATCCACACGGTCGGCCCGATCTACGGTCGCGAGCCGGAACGTGAAGCGGAGTTGCTGGCCGACTGTTATCGCAACTCGTTGAAGCTCGCCGTCGAGCACGGTGTAACCTCCATCGCTTTTCCCTCGATTTCGACCGGCGCTTACGGCTATCCCAAGCCCGAAGCGGCCGCCATTTCCTCGCGCAGTATCAAAGAGTTTCTGGACCGCGACGACTCCATCGCGCAGGTGCGGCTCGTATTTTTCCACGACGCCGACGCGCGCGTGTTTCGTGAGTACCAGGAATTCGAGTAGACTCTTCACTTTTGTAACCACGTCAAATTAAGGACTGTCAGCAGAAACGGATGATTGAAACGTCGGAAATCGAAAACCGCGCGGCGCAGCAAAACCGATTGCCTGCGCCGCTCGCGCCACTCGAACGGTTAGCCTGGAACTACTGGTGGAGCTGGGCCGCGGACGGCGCTGAGATCTTTCGCGATCTCGAGCCGGAGATTTGGGAAGAGTGTGAATACAACCCGCGCCTGTTGTTGGCGAAAACGTCGGCGTATCGCCTGGCGGAAGCGGCCACGGATCCGGTGTACCTCGAACGCGTGCGGCGTATCGATGAGAGATTTCAAGCGTACATGGCGTCGGGCATTGGTTGGATCGTCGATCATCCGAAGATCACGTCGGAACATCCGGTTGCTTATTTCTGTGCGGAGTTTGGCGTGCACAATTCATTGCCGCTGTATTCGGGTGGACTCGGCATTCTCGCCGGCGATCATTTGAAATCTGCGAGCGATCTTCGTGTGTCGCTCGTCGCGGTCGGCTTGCTTTATCGTTACGGCTACTTCCGGCAGCGTCTGCGTAACGACGGCTGGCAGGAAGAACACTACGGCGAAACCTTTCCGAACGACCTCGCGATCACGCTGATCAAAAAACCGGACGGCACGCCGCTGCATATCGAAGTCGCGATTCGCGAACGTAACGTGTGCGCCCAGGTGTGGCGCGCCGACGTCGGCACGGTCCAACTCTATCTGCTCGACACGAACATTCCCGAGAACGTCGAAACCGATCGTTGGGTGACCGGGCATCTTTATGGCGGCGATCGCGAGACGCGTATCGTGCAGGAGATGTTGCTCGGTATTGGCGGTGTTCGTCTGTTGCGCCAGCTCGGTGTGACGCCGTCTGTCTATCATTTGAACGAAGGACACTCCGCGTTTTTAACGCTGGAGCTCGCCCGCGAAGTGATTCGCGAGCAGCAGGTGACGATGGCGGACGCGATTCCGATCGTTCGCGAGCAATGCGTGTTTACGACGCACACGCCGGTTGCGGCGGGGAACGATGAGTTTGATTCGTCGCTCGTGCTGCGCGCGTTCGGCAGTGAATACGCGAAAGAGCTCGGGTTGAGCGAAGATGAGTTTTTGGCGCTCGGACGAATCGATCCGAGTGAGAAGAGCGAGCGTTATGGTTTGACGCCGCTGGCGATTCGCATGTGTCGTTCGACTAACGGCGTGAGCCAGAAGCACGGTGAGGTGTCGCGTGCGCTTTGGCAGAAGCTGTTTCCGGGTAAGACGGTTACAGAGGTGCCGATCAGTTACATCACGAACGGCGTACACGCGCCGACGTGGGTCTCACCTTTGCTGCGTTACTTGTTTGAGAAGTACATCGGTCAGGATTGGCAGAAGCTGTTGCGCGATGAGCGTGTGTGGAGCGAAGCGATAGCGCGCATCTCCGATGAAGAGCTGTGGGCCGCGCACTCAATGTTGAAGGAGCGTTTGATTGCTTTCGTGCGTCATCGCACGACGCATTCGCGACTCGCGGCGGGTGAAAAGCCCGATTACATCGAGGCTGCGAAGACGATGTTCGATCACGAAGCGCTGACGATTGGTTTCGCGCGTCGCGTGGCTGGGTACAAACGTTGGAACCTTTTGCTGTCGGACCAGCAGCGTTTGTTGCGGCTTATTAATAACGAAGAGCGGCCGGTGCAGTTTGTGTTTGCGGGCAAAGCGCATCCGCAGGATGAAGGTTCGAAGCTGGTGTTACAGCAGTTGGCCCAATGGAAATACGATTTGGCGGTGAGGCATCGCGCCGTGTTTCTCGAAGACTACGATCAGGAGATTGCGCGGCAGTTGGTGCAGTCGGTTGACGTTTGGCTCAACGTGCCGCGACGTCCGCTCGAGGCTTCGGGAACGAGCGGTGAAAAGGTCGCAATGAACGGCGGGCTGAATCTGTCGATTCTCGATGGCTGGTGGCTCGAAGGTTATGACGGCACGAACGGTTTCGCGATCGGCACGGGTGATATCGTTGCGGGTGCGAGCGAAACGAACATCGCCACGATCGATGCGCTCGATGCCGAATCCTTATATCGAACACTGGAAGAAGACGTTCTCTCGGCTTTTTACACGCGCGACGACAAAGGGCTGCCGCGCCAGTGGATAGCAATGATGAAGCGCGCCATCCAAACCCTCGCCCCCAGGTTCAACAGCAATCGAATGGTTGAAGACTACGTGCGCCGGATCTATTCTTAGCCGAACACTGGCGGTTCACTTGTAGCCAACGCCGAAGGCGTTCACGAGTTTCAGCCCGGGGTTGCTGCAACCCTGGGTACAACAAACCCAACGAAGTCCGGAACGCCGAAGGTGTTGGCGAGTTTCCACTCCTGAATGAAATACTGCACGGCCTGCAAAACAAAATACGACGACAGCGTGAGCTTCTGTTCGATCGACGGGGAAGTACTCGAAGCTGATCCCGCATCGATCGTCGACACCGTGCTCGACGGCCAGTACCAGATGGAAGCGCTGCTGGGCAAAGGTGGCATGGGCGCGGTCTATCGCGCGCGCCACATCCTGCTGGGCGATCGCGTTGCGATCAAGGTGCTGCCGCCGGAAGTGCGCACAAACGCTGAATGGCTGCGCCGCTTCCGACGCGAAGGCCAGGCCGCGCGCCGTTTTCGTCACCCCAACTCCGTCACCGTTTACGATCTGCGCACCGCCGCCGACGGCACGATCTACATGGTGATGGAGTATGTCGAAGGACACACTCTCGACGTCGCGATCAAAACGCGCGGACGTTTCACCGCCGCTGAAGCATTCGAAATCCTAACCCCGATCATGAGCGTGCTCGACACTGCCCATTCGATGGGCGTCGTGCATCGCGATCTCAAACCGGAAAACATCATGATCGGCAACGCGAGCGAGAACGGACCACCGGTCGTGAAACTGCTCGACCTCGGCATCGCGAAGATGCGCGAGATTGCCGGCGGCGACAACGGAGGCAACACGGCGCTGACGATGGCGGGCCAGGTGCTCGGCACTCCTTATTACATGTCGCCCGAACAGTGGGGCGAGATCCCGCGCGACGGCAATCCCGAGATCGACGGGCGCGCCGACATCTACAGCCTCGGTCTCGTTTTCTACGAAATGATTTCCGGCCGGCGTCCTTTCGGGAGTCACACACTCAGCGAGTTGCGGCGCGATCACGTTACGACGACGCCGAAGCCGTTGTATCAAGTCGTGCCCGACGTGCCGCGTGGTTTCAGTGCGGCAATCGAACGCGCGACCGCGAAAGATCGTGGCGATCGACAGGACACCGCGGCGCAACTGGCCGCGGAGTTACGCGCCGGTCTGACGACGCCGATCGATCCGCGCACCGGCGAAGTACCTGGGGACCTTGCGGAGACGATTACGCTGGGCAAAGTCGACACGAAGTCAGACGTGACAGCGCCGACGGTGATCACGATCGATAGTCCATCCACTTCGCCGCCATCACCGCCGCCACCGCCAACCGTCGCGCCGACTGTTGTCGAAAGACGAAAGCCGGAACCGCCACCGCCGGTCGACGCGGGTATGACCGTGGCCGAATCCGCCTCGCTGGATTCAAGTGCAACGGCGATCCCGAACGTACAGCGTCCCGCTCCCGCGCCGCAGCCAGCGGTTTCTGGGCCAGCGCTGGTCGCGCCCGCCGTCAAGAAAAAGAGTAGTGCCGGACTTATTATCGGAGTAATTGCGCTATTGCTTGTTGTGGGAGTCGTCGGCGGTGCAAGTATCTTCCTGTGGAACCGTTCAAGGACGACAACCCCTCCGGCTGTGAACGCGTCGGGATCGATTACGACGACGCCGGCGGCGACGGTACCGACGGAAATCAGCCGTTATTGGCTGGAGTTGGTGCCGAAAGGTGGCGGCCCATCGACGCAGGTGACCGGATCGGGGCAGATTGCGTCGGGGCAGTCGTTCAGGTTTCACTTTGTTTTCAGTGAACCCGGGTTTATTTATATTTTCGGTCCCGGCGATAAGAATCAGCCGACCGCGTTTCTGACGACGAAGCCGTTGCCCGACGCCGGCGTGACGAGTAATCAGGTAAGCGCGGGCAGTGAATTCACTTTTCCGAGTGGGCAGGGAAACAAGATCACGCTCGACAAAAACCCCGGCACGGATGTGTTCACGATCGTTTTTTCACAGACGCAGTTGGCCTCGCCGGCATTTCTGAACCAGCCGGTGACCGGTCAGCCGTTATCGCCATCCGAACAGGCCGAGTTGACCTCGTTCGTGGCGCAGCACGCGCAGAAGCCCCCTGTTACCGAACTCGATAATTCAAATCCTCGCGCACCGCTGGTGCGAGTCAAAGTGCCCGCGGAGGCAGCCAGTAATCCGATCGTCTTCGACATCCGTATTCAGCACAACTAGGAGATAGTTTATGCGTCTGAGTGTCTTTCTGTTTGCGATGGTTTGCGCATGCGTCGCGATTGGCATCGCGGCCCCTCTGCCACAGGATCAGGATGAGGACGTGCGCGGCGCGTTTTTGACGACGCGGCCAAAAGAGAAAGCGCCCGCTTCGGACACGTCGAGCAGACCAAGCCGCAGACGACCACGACCGGCCGGCGGTAACAACCCCGGCAGCACGAGCAAAGCG
>DASXXL010000014.1:0-4765 GCA_036503085.1 Pyrinomonadaceae bacterium
CCCACTAAATAATAGAAGCTGCCACGCCGTTCGGCTCAGCAGCTCCGAGAAGTCCAAAGATAAAAGCGATTAGGCGACGACTTCCTTCTCTTCCAACTCAAACACCAGCGTCTTGACATGCGCTCGTAAGGCCAGTTCAAACTGTTTCGCCTCTTCAACCTCGCTGAACGAAAGCGCCCGCAACTCCTGCTCGATGCGGCGCCGGTAATCCGATACTAATGAATCAGAAACGCCTAATATCGCCGCCACTTCCAGTTGCGTAGCGTGGTCCGGACTCAGATAACAATACCAAAGCACGCCGATGATGCGGTTGTACTGCTTGACCTTGCCGCGCACCGCTTCGTTCAGGCTCGCGAGAAACTGGTCCACAAACCCGGCCGCTTCACGCTCCGACTCGCGCCTGACTAAACCCTGTTCGGGGTTCTCGCGCTTGTCCACAGGTTCGTACGCGTTGTTGTTTTCGTTGTCGCTGTCGTCACCTTCAAGCGGCACAAGGTAGATGTCCATCACGGGCAGACGCGACATTACGAGACTGCGCAAGGTGCGCACGTCGACGGGGGAATCGACCGCGTCCAGCACGGAAACGATCAGGTCTTCGAGATCGGGATTGCTGATGACGACTTGCGAATCTCCCGTGCAGCCAACCATGCGCGTGTCTCGCTGTCTGACCGGAATCATCTGCACGCGCTGCTCGACTTCATGCGCGCCGCGGCGCGATTTATCGTCTTTCCACTCGCTCAAGCCGTAAACACGGTCCGCGAGCCGGCGATGTGGCTCGTCGTCAATGCCGCTCGAATCGAAACGGCGAAAATTGGTGCTCGACTGAATCAACGTCGAGATGCGGCGCGCGAGCCGGTAGCTCTCGGGGTGGCGTTTGCGCAGCTCGGCGGTCAGGAGGTTGGTCAGTTCGATCTGGCTGATCTCACACTCGATTTCGTAGTCAGACATTTCCGTTTCGAGGTAATGTTCGAAACGGTTTTTGCTGAGCAGTTGAACGAAGAGTTCCTGGGTCAGGTCGGTGTAAGCGCCGCCGGTTCCCTCTTCAATCAGCAGGCCGGCGCTACGTGAAGCCCTGACCAGCGGGTGGTGCGCCACGATGCGATGCAGTTCGGTCCAGAGACGATTGACGTCGGAAGCGCGGAGGCTTTCGACCCACTTCGCGTTCTTCCCCGAACGTTCATTGCGACGCGCTCTGGGCTGCGGCCGTTTGTCGGCCGTGTGGGGCGCGGCTAGCTTGTCGGAATCTTCACTTATGGCTTTCACGGTTCACGTTTATTTATCGTCGAGCGATAAATGACTTGGGCGTGGCTGTAGCGCCGAGATGTGGGTACAGAGGGATTACCGCGCGATTAGCGGTGCTGATCCTGGAGATTGTCGTCTCTCACTGAGCTGGGTCGCTCGGATGACCGACGAGGGCATGGTAACAGAAGTGGCCAATACCGAGCAACAAGTTTTTACACTAGGTGTAAACCTCGGAAACACTGAGGAAAAGTTGATAACGAACTCTGGAATAGCCGGTGGATTGGGTGTTTCAGAGGAGTGGTAAAGCCGTAAGTCCGATGACTAGCTCGCGCATACAGCTCACATTCCGGAAGACAACCGCTTGTCCCGCGTCCTCGACGCTCGTCTCATATCGCACGCAAAAGCTCTCGCCGGAAATCCGGGCGCTGGTGCGAAAACATCTCGGGGTGTGTGAGTTTTGTAACGCGGAGTTGCGGCTGCTGGCCCATCACAAACCGCTTGCGGGCCGCACGCCTCAGACACCGGAAATCCCGACGAACCTGCGCATTCTCGCCGAGTCGATCCTGAGTAAGTGAACTACTCGTAAAGCTCGTCGATCAAAGCGTCGAAGCGTTCGTCGATCACGCGCCGCTTTACTTTCAGCGTAGGCGTGAGCTCGCCGCCGTCGATGGTGAACTCCTGCGGCAAGAGCGCAACGCGGCGAATGCGTTCGTAGTCTGCCAGCGACGCGGTGAGGTGCGCGATGTCGCGCTGCACGATCTTGATCGCAGCCGGATATTTACTCAACGCTTCTCGATCCTTTGGCGCGGATTGCTCGCCTGCCGCCGCCAGCGCCTCGTTCAAGTTCTCCCAGTCGGGCACGATCAGCGCCGCCGGCTGCTTGCGTCCCGTGCCCACGACCACGACCTGACTAACGAACTCACTCTCCTTCAACAGACTCTCGATCAACTGCGGCGCGACATACTTTCCGTTCGACAACTTGAACAGATCTTTCTTACGGTCGGTGATGTAAAGCCGCCCTTGTTTGTCCATGTGACCGACGTCGCCCGTGTAAAACCAACCGTCCTTCAACACCGCCGCGGTGGCTTCGGGCTGGCCGTAGTAACCACGCATCACGTTCGGCCCCTTGATCAGAATCTCGCCGTCTTCCGCGATGCGCAGCTCGATTCCTTCAAACGGAATCCCGACCGAGCCGACGTGATTATTTCCCGGCCGGTTCGCACACACGATGCACGTCTCGGTCGCGCCGTAACCCTGAAGAATCGGAATGCCTGCCGCGAGATATGCATACGACAACGCGGGCGCGAGCGGCGCGCCACCCGAAACGAAATACCGCAAGCGTCCGCCGACACCCGCGCGCCATTTTGAAAACACCAGCTTGCTCGCGAGGCTTTGTTTGATCGCCAACTGCGGCGAGATCAAGCGCCGCTTGTCTTTCAACTCGCCGTAACGTTGGCCCACCGCGAGCGAGCGCATGAAGATGTTTTTCTTCATGCCCTTCTCGGCCATGCCTTTCTTGATGATGCGGTGATAGACCTTCTCAAACAGACGCG
Source organism: Pyrinomonadaceae bacterium (assembly GCA_036503085.1). Lineage (GTDB taxonomy): Bacteria > Acidobacteriota > Blastocatellia > Pyrinomonadales > Pyrinomonadaceae > PSRF01. Next base: position 2,796 of record DASXXL010000014.1, read on the forward strand.
GCACAGCGGTCATCACCGTCGGCGCGACTTCGCGCAGGTTTTCGCCGACCTGCTCGAACGACGCCGCGTAATAGACCGACACGCCGCAATAAAAGAACACGTAGGAACCGGCGCGTTCGAAGATGTGCGACAGCGGCAACACCGAGAGCGCCACGTCCTGCGCCGTGATCGGCAGTCCTTTCGCGATCGACAGCACGTTGGACATGAAGTTGTTGTGCGTGAGCATCACGCCTTTGGGTTCGCCCGTCGTGCCGGAGGTGTAGATGATGGTCGCGAGATCGTCCGGCCTGACAGCGTGGAGATAGGCGTCGAACGCGTCGGGATGCGCGCGAACGTTTTCGCCGCCGCGCCGCTCCATCTCCTCCAGTGAGATTCCGTGTTCCACCAACTCGCCGACTTCCGTGTCGAAGAAGATCAGGTGCTCGAGCGCGCGCTTCGCCAACGCCGGTTGCGCGTGTTTGAAGAGCCGCCGGTTGGAAATAAAGATTGCTTTCGTGCCGGAGTCGGAGAGGATGTACTCGATCTGTTCGACGGCTTGTGTCGTGTAGATCGGCACGTTGATCGCACCGAGACTCAGGATCGCCATGTCGACGATGGACCACTCGGGCCGGTTCTCCGACAGCAACGCGATGCGATCGCCGGGGCGAACGCCGAGCGCCGCGAGTCCGAGCGCGCAGTTCTTGACACGCTCGACAAACGTTTCGGCCGTGATGTTGATCCACTTGCCGTCGGCGCGATAATTCAGCGCGTCGCTCTTGTTGTGAGCGAGCACGGCCCCAAGGCACAGTCCGGGCACAGACGAGGCCCCTTTACCCGCCGCCGACTTTTTCATCACTGCTTTCATGTTTGAGCTTCTGCGGATGTTTTCCGGCGGCGGCGCGGAGCGTTTTCAACATGTCCGTTCATCGTCGCCAGCGCGGCCAGCACAAGAAACAACAGCGCATTAGCAGTCGTGTGCAAAGTGAAATCGAAGAAACTATGGACCAGCACGGCGAAACACCCGCCAAGCCCCGCGAGCGCAACTCCGCGCCGGAAATCATCGCCCGATCTGGCGCGTTGCAGACCTCTATAAAAAAGCAGCGCGACGAAAATCAGCGCTAGCGCGCCACCGACGACGCCCGCATCGGAAAGCACTTGCAGGTAATCGTTGTGCGCCTGCTCGAGTCGAAACAGGCCGTTGCGCGTATCGTACTTCGTGTAGACCACGCCGAATGCGCCGAGACCGGTGCCGAGATACGGATTCGCCTGGATGATGTCGAGTGTGACCGACCAGAAATGCGCGCGGCCCGTGGTGGGATCGTCGGTGTTCACCGTGTCGATAAAACGATAGATCGAGAACTCACCACCGAGCGAGAGCACGCCGAGAAAAAGAGTGAGCAGCAGCACAGCCGTCAGCCCGACGCGAATCCCGATGCGCTTCAGCCGGCTTTTTTTGACATGGTGCTTCTCTTCTCGTCGCTTTTCCTTCCGCGAGCGCCAAAGCGCGGGCACGATGACGAGAAACACGATCTCCGCCACGAGGCTGATGATGCCGCCGCGCGAGGTCGTCATCACGAGCGCGATACCCATCAAACCCGCCACAAACAGGTAGAGCAGCATCTTTTCTCTGTCTACTGCGCCGGCAAAAACCAAACCCAGCGGCAACGCGATCGTGAGTTCCATGTAACCGGCGAAGTGGTGTCGATTGATGAATGGACCGAACGCCGTGCTCTGCTCCAGCTCGCGCACCCAATAAACTTTCGTCGGACTGGTGAACGACTGCGTCAAACCGAAGATGGCGAGACAGAAGCCGAAGATCATGATCGTGCGCACCAGCAAGTGAAGCCGGTGCGGCGTGTCGACGAAAACCAGCGTCGCGGCGAAATAGATCAGGAGCGTCGTTAACTGGACCAGCACGAGCCGCGTGGAATACGGATCCCGCGATAACGTACTCGCGAACGGCAGCAGTTGGATCAAGCCAACGCACAAAG
>DASXXL010000015.1:0-3906 GCA_036503085.1 Pyrinomonadaceae bacterium
TGGTTCGCTGCTGGCGGCAACCGTTCAGTAACGAGCAACTCTTCAAACAACGCGCTCGCGCAAACAGCGACGCGTTCACACAAACTTACTTCACGTAACCAGACGGATAGGTCACGCGCACACCCGGCGTCACAGACTTCACTTCGATCTTATGAAATCCCTTTTTCATGTGCGTCGACAAAAACGTCAGCGCCACTTGCTTCTGTAACGAAACATCCAGCTCCCGTATAAACGGCTCAAAGCTCACCGGCGCACCCGTTCCCGAAAAGAACGCATGTCCGCCAGTCTCATTCGACAACCGCAACAACGAGCTCTGCGCATTCGCCGCCAGGCCGGGATTAGTCGAAGCCACAATTGTCGGCGCATAGAAACCGTAAATCGCCACGCCACGTCGTTGCGACTCATTCACCGCTCGTTGCAAATCTACGCTCTGCGTCGGCAGCGACGAGTCGACGCCCCGCGAAATATCCAGACCATCCGACACCAACAGAATCGCCCGCCGGCCCAAAGGCTGCGAATCAAACTTTTTCAATGCTTCGATCACTTCCACGTAAGGATTGTAAGGACCCGCACTCGCAAACCCACTCGGCGGCCGCAACGACTTCGCCGCTTTCTCGAGATCGTTAGTGAACTTCTGTTTCACTTGCAGACTGCCCGTACGCAGGTAGCCAATCATCACGCGCGAGCCGCGGGGCAAATGACTGATGAAGTCCGCGAGCGCTTTGATCTCGTTTCCGACTGACGGCACCAGGTCTTCCTGAATCAACACCGCGAGCGTGATCGGCGAGTTCGTGCCGATGCCGCGAATCGAGAGGATCGTTTGCGGCTCTCCGTCTTCATTAACGGTTAGGTCGACGTTTTGCAGTTCTGTTTCCGGATCCAACTGCCGTGAGTTGACCTTGATAGTGAGCGGGATAACGATTGGGCGGCCTGAAGTACGCGAGCCGTTCGTGCCATCAATGCCCTGTGGTTGAGCAAACACGGACGGCGCGACAACTGCCAAACTAATCACCAATGCCAGGCGCCATAAGCAACGATAGAAAGGTCGGACGGTATTCATTGGATCCTCTCTTATTGAGTCAGCCCCATTATACAAGCTAAGATCGCCAAACTAAGGAGTGCGGATGACGGAGCTGCCCATAACTCAAGCTGGCGGTAAACTTTCTACCAAAGACGCCGCCAAGGCGCGGATGTTGAAGATTGCCCCGTGGGTCGCGCTGGTGGCCACGACGATCCCGGCGCCGCTCGTGTTCCTTGTCCTCTTCTTAAGCGCAACGGCTACCGACTCCGCTGCTGTTTTTCTATTGCTGACGGGCCTTTCACTGACCCTGGGATTCGCTCTGGGATTGCTGGTTGCGGCCATTCTCCTCTTTTATCGCAGAAAATGGCTGGCGAAATTGCGCGACCGGTTAGCTTCGGATGGAATCACGGCCAGCGAGGTTGTCTGGTTTCGTTCGGAACTGACCTCCGCCGAACGTGCCGCGCTCAAGGAAATTGAGCAAAGCAATCCGCTTTTGGCCGATGCTTACCTCGAAACTCTCGCGAGCCGGCTCACCGCTGCCCGCATCATCACACGTTCAAAACGGGAACTACTGCGGGTCGAGCGACGTCTCAATCGCGCGCGAATTCTCGGCACTCCAGAAGCAAAAGCCCTGGAACAAGAACTGTCCGAAGACCACGACCGGTTGAAGCACCTGCTCGGGCAAGCGAACGATCATCTCGCCAAGGCGCGCACGCGCTTGCAAGTGATCGAAGCCACCGCCAGCCGCAAGCTCACTCAGGGCGAAACGGACTTGATGATGCAACGGCTGGGAAGCGCGCAGGACCAGTTGCCGCTCGTACTCGAGATTGCGCAGTTGGAGCAACAGATGCTCCGCGAAAACAACACGCCGCTGACTAATGATCGCGTGACGCAAAATCCTTGAGCCGATAAATACCCGGGCCCAACCGCTCCGCGAATCCCTCGTCGACCAACGCCCAGTTTCCCAGTCCTGCTTCCGGCGAGCGCAATCCCGTGACGCGCGCGAGTTCACCACGAAAAGTCATGCCTGCGCCGGCAAGATAAGCGCGCGCAATCTCACGCAACGCCACTTCCCTTTTGACTTTCTCTTTCAACTGCTCCGCAAAACGGGCTTCGGGAATGGACCAGATATAGGTAAACGTCGGCTCGTAAAGCACGTCGCTCGGCATGATCTTCAGCGTCTTTTGCAACTGAAGCATCGCGCGATCGAACCGCGCCCGCTCCTTAATACCGCTTTCCTCGCGCAAGTCGCGCGTCGCCATTTCCCACTCGCGGCGCATGATCTTGAGGATCGTCAGCGCGTCGGCTGAAAGGACCTGTTTCTCAAGACGTGGCGACACGCCCCAAAGCGCGTTGAAGAACGGCAGCAGCCGCAGCGTGATGAACGTTGCATGGCCTTTGACGACTTTGCCGTAGAAGCAACGGCCGCGGCGCATCACGTCGTCTTTGATGGTCCAGGCCAACCGGCTCTCGGGATCCTTTTGCACGTTGCGCGGCATGTGCGCGTCGCGACGGCCACACACAGCCAGGTAAAGCGATGGTCCAGGCCGGCGCGAATCAGTCAACGCCTCGCAAAATCCGACATCCGCGATAAATCGTTCGGCAGTGAAAACGTCCTCGACGCGGTACTCGGGATCGCGGCGCCACATGCGATCGCGATGGGCCTCAATTTCTTCAGGCAGCATGGGGCCGATTCTATCAAACTGATTTAGACGAACCTGTCAAACTGCCTCGATCGGTCAGTCAACAAATCGACCCTGACTCGGGCTCCGCAACCTAAGTTGTTGCACCACAAACATGTAAACGATCGAAGCCCCATCTGGCACAGTCCCTGCACAAGGGGTTTCGCCCCACTTGTGTGGGCCACAAGCGATAACCTCAACTGACGGAGACGACAACGTGAAATCGATGAAGCTGACAAAACGGTTCCTGACGCTGGCCCTGCTGGCGAACCTCTCATTGGGACCAACCCTTGCGGGTGGCATTGCCCAGGCCGGCATTCTGAACGGCAAAGGCAAGAGCGCGCGCAACGGTGCGAAACATAACAAGATCGCGGCCGACCTGCTCGAGCGCCTCGATAGCGAGAGCGCGAGCAAGCTCGTCAAAGTGATCCTCCAACTTGACGGAAAGCCGAGCGGTCAGTTGAACGCCTTGTTGGCCACAAACGGAATCAAAATCAGAAAGCAGTTCGCCAATCTCGACTCTTTTGCCCTCGAATTACCCCTCAACGTCGTCAACGCCCTGTCACAATTTCCCGAAGTCGTTTCGGTTTCCATTGATAGCGAAGTAATCAGCCTTGGTGGGCACGTGGCCCACACCACCGGCACTGACAACGTGCGCACGATGAGTGCGGATGGCGCGCTGGATGGCAGCGGTATCGGTATCGCAATTCTCGATTCCGGCATTTACGCCGATCACACTTCGTTTCTCGACACGCAAACCGGCCAATCACGCATCGTCGTGAATCAGGATTTCACCGGCGAAGGCCGCACGGATGATCCTTACGGACACGGCACGCACGTCGCCGCGGCCGCAGCCGGCAACGGCATGATTTCAAAAGGCGAATACATCGGTATCGCACCGCGCGCCAAGCTGCTGAACCTGCGCGTGCTGAATGCAAGAGGCATCGGCACAGTTTCGAGCGTGCTCGGAGCGCTGAACTGGCTGATGCAGATGGCGCCGGCCTACAACGTCCGCGTCGTGAACATGAGTCTCGGCATGCCCGCGATCAATTCCTACAGATTCGATCCGCTGTGTGTGGCGGTTCGCAAATTGGTCGACAATGGCATCGTCGTAGTCGCAGCCGCCGGCAACAACGGCAAAAACAGCGCCGGCCAAAAAATCTATGGTCAGATTCACGCGCCCGGTAACGAACCGTCGGCGCT
>DASXXL010000016.1:0-13949 GCA_036503085.1 Pyrinomonadaceae bacterium
GCTAACTGCGCCAAAAGATCTGTTCCGTACACTTTACGGCTGGGGTAATCCGGGCTTCGATGGAACGGTCCTTTTGGAACGACTCAACAGCACGCTGAATCTTCTGGGTGCGCCATCGAGAGTCATCGATTTGGCCCCCGGCAAAGCACTCGAGGCATCGTTACTGACTGTTACCACAACTCCGCCGACGAATCCGACCGGCCTGTCAGCCACACTGAAGTATTCGATCCTCTCGGGCATAGTCCTGACACTCCCGATTAGCGCGATGTGGTCTGTTCACATCAAGGCGCAAGGCGCATTCGATGCGGGATTGGTGGCCACGATCACACCGCCATTGAATGTTACTTTCAAACCACCAGCGGGCACGTTGAGTGGTCAACTCGACATGGAGCTCGTCGCCAAGGGCGCTGATCCGACTCATCCGATCGTCTTCCTGGGCCAGACGGGCGGAAGCCGCGTTCAGGCAGACTCGATATCGTTTGGCGCGGGCGTAGGTGTTAATTGGGATTCCGCAGCGAACGTCGCGAAGGCAGATCCGCTGATCCGGTTCGCCGTTACCGGTGGCAAGGTAATCATCAACACCGAAGGATCCGACGGCTTCGTTGCGAAACTTCTCGGCGGACTCAAACTTGAGAGCACCATCGACTTTGCCGGCGATTACTCCATCAACAACGGCCTTCACTTCCGTGGCAGCAGCGCGCTCGAAATCCTGTTGGCCCCGCACTTCAGTCTTGGTCCACTATCCATCAATGCGCTGACACTAAGCGTGGGCATTCGAAACGACGGCTTTCCGATTGCGGTCACGGCTGATCTCCAAGCCAGCCTTGGCCCACTCGTCGCGGTGGTCCAGGGCCTCGGTTTCCAGGTAAACGTCGTACTGACTTAAAACAACAAAGGCAATCTCGGACCAGTTGATCTGCAAACAGGATTTCGACCGCCGCGAGGAGTCGCCTTATCGCTGGACGCCGGTGGTTTCAAGGGCGGCGGATTTCTTTTGCTCGACGTCGAGAAGGGCGAGTACGCGGGCGCGCTCGAGTTGGATTTCAAAGGACTCTGCTCAGTCAAAGCGATCGCGCTCATCAACACAAAATTGCCGGATGGCTCGAGCGGTTTCTCACTCCTCATCATCATTACGGCCGAATTCACGCCCATACAGTTGGGATTTGGTTTCACGCTCAACGGCGTCGGCGGCATATTCGGACTTAACCGCAGGATAGAGGTGCCGGCCCTGGTCGAAGGCATTCGTACGAATGCCATCAAGAGCATCCTGTTTCCGACGGATATCGTCGCGAATATCACGCGCATCATCAGCGACATCAAGCAGTTCTTTCCCGCGCAGCCGGATCACTTCGTCGTTGGCCCAATGGCAAAACTTGGTTGGGCTTCGATCATTTCGGTTGAGCTTGGCCTGTTACTGGATCTGCCGGATCCGATGTTCGCGATCATCGGCGTTCTGAAAGCAATGTTGCCGACGGAAGACGCGGCGCTGTTGAAGCTGCAAGTCAACTTCATCGGCGTGCTCGATTTTCAGCACGGCTACATCTTTTTCCGCGCGGACCTCTTCGATTCACGCCTGCTGGTGTTCACGATTACCGGCAGCATGGCGTTCCTGATTTCGTGGGGAGAGGCCCAGACGTTCGCGATCAGCGTCGGCGGTTTTCATCCGGACTTCCGCGACATTCCGACTATTCCCGCGCTGCCCAACGGTTTCCGCAACATGGCGCGAATCGGGATCAGTCTGCTTGCCGACGACAATCCGCGCCTGAAGATAGAGTCGTACTTCGCGGTCACGTCAAACACGGTCCAGTTCGGTTCGAAGGTCGAACTGTACGCCGGAGCAGGCGGATTCAACGTTTACGGTTTTCTCGGGTTTGACGTTTTATTCCAGTTCGAGCCATTTCGTTTCATCGCCAAGCTTTACGGCGGTATCGCTCTCCGTGCCGGAACGGCCGTAATCGCGGGCATACGTATCTCGGCGCAGTTGTCTGGTCCAACTCCGTGGGACGCGCAAGGTGAGGCATGCCTGTCGATACTCTTCTTCGACATCTGCGTGGGATTTCATGTCACGTGGGGTGATCCACCGCCCGCGATAAACACAGCAAATATCGATTTGCTCGCGTTGCTGCTCACGGAATATGCCGACACGCGAAACTGGCGTGCGGAGCTGCCGCCAAACAATCACCTGCACGTAACTGTGAAGAAGATCGAGCCGCCGGCAACGGGAAGCGAGATGCTCGTTGTTCATCCCGCTGGCGTGCTTCAGTTCAGCCAGCGTTCGTTGCCGCTGGAGGATTACCTGATTCAGAAGTTCGGAACGAAAAAACCGGTCGGCGCCAACAAGTTTAAGTTGACGAATGCGAACTCCGACGGAGCCACCATTCCCGCAGACTTCGTTAACATTCGCGAACAGTTTGCGCCGGCAAATTTCACCGAGCTCAGCGACAGCGAAAAACTCTCGCGACGTTCGTTCGAAAAACTTCCGAGTGGATTCAAGTTAAGCGCGACTTCTGATCTGGTTGTCGCAACGCCCGTGCAACGACCCGTTGATTACGAGCTCAGCTACTTACGTCGCAAGACGCTTGTATTCAAAGGGCTGCGCCAGCTCGCGTTGACGGCCTACAATCGTCTTGTAAAAAGCAGCGCGGTGCGACAGTCTTCACTCTCTAATCAACAGAACCGCATCTCGCTGAACGCGCCGCCGCCCGCAGTGTTGCGCGACGAGACCTACGCGATTGCCAGCGTCATCGATCTGAAATCGCATTTGAACGATGCGCAGGGCGCGGTGTTCTTCTCGACGCAGGCGGAGGCCTATCAACGACAGCAGGAATTGATCGCGCAGGATCCGAATCTGACAGGACAGATACAAGTGGTTTCGCATTTCGAGCTGAATTCAAATTGATATGTCGACCGAAATCGAAGTAGCAAAATATCAGTTTCAGTCGTGGGCGCGACGCGGGATCGCCGCGCACATTAACGAACAGGACACGCTCGGTAATCCGGCGACGCCCACGCCGCCGAATGAACGCGCGTCGGTGCCGATTGGCGTTTCCATCAACGCCACGCCGCAAACGCCGAAGAATTTCGCGCTGATTGGTCCGGGCGACATCATCGGCATTCAACGCGAAATGATCGTGCGCACCGAGCCGCGTAATTGGATCACCAACGTCGAGCCCAACTATCTCGCTTTCATAGAGTTCTATGACGAAGACTTTCCCTGGCGCTACACGCCGGCGAAACCCGATGGCCAACGCCTGCGTCCGTGGCTCGCGGTGTTGGTGGTGAAGGAAGGAGAGTTTGATCGCGACGATAAGCGCATTCCGCTCCCAGTTGTGAGTGTGAAGTCCCAGGATGCGTTGGCGCCTTCAGACGAGAGCTGGCTATTCGCTCACGTGCACACGGAACAGGACATCGCTCCGAATGAGCTTTCCGATCTCGAGAAATATCTGAATTCGCTGCGCGACGCGGTCACCACTGATCCTGACAAGATCTACAGCCGTCTCATGTGCCCGCGCCATCTTGAACCGAACAAGGCGTACACCGCGTTTCTGGTGCCGGCGTTTGAAGTCGGAAGACTCGCCGGTCTCGGACAGCCAACCACCGGTGTGCCGGCGCAGAAGCCCGCGTGGGATGCGACGACCACGAGTGTCGATCTGCCCTTTTACTATGACTGGTACTTCCGCACTGGCGCCGAAGAGGATTTCGAATCGCTGGTGAAACTGCTTGAGCCGCGAATTCTCGATGCGCGAATCGGCATCCGCAAGATGGATTGTTCCGAACCCGGCTTCGTGAAAGTAGACGATAAAGGACGGCAGCGACCGTTGGCGCCTGGTGAAGATCCCGGCCTGCCCGCGCCGAATCCAGCGATACAGGGTTTGGAAGGTGCGTTGAAGACAGATCGCACCAAACCGATTCCGATCACTTTCACGCCGAACGCGTTTCAGGATGAGCTCAAAATCCTGGTCAATCTTCCCGAGACGATTCAGACCAATCTCGATGCTCCGGCAGGCTCGGACGAAGACTTCCTGAACGATCCCGTCGTGACCGTTCCCTTCTACGGACAGAACCACGCGCGACAGCATAAGACTGACAAGGTCCTGCTCGATGTAACGAAGTCAGGTTGGTATAACGACTTGAATCGCGATCCGCGCACGCGCGTACCGGCGGGCTTCGGGACCAACGTGATCCAGAAGGACCAGGAGAAGTTCATGCAGAAGGCGTGGCAGCAAGTGCAAAAGGTTTATGAAGCGAATCGAAAAGTTCGCGACTTCAAATTCACGATGCACATGAGCATGTTCCTGAACGCGGCAACGTTTGCAGCGCTCGCGCCCGAACGACTAATCGCCGTCACCGCGCCCGTGCACACGAAAGTGATGGGCAGTGCTACCACCATCAGACATCAACTGGGCCAAAGTCGTCTGACAGCTCCAGTCTTCTCGGCTGCATTTCGTCGTCTGACTCGACCGACGGGCAAACTGGCGCGACGCCTGTCAGCAGACGGACAGCAGTTTGACTATGCGGCGCTGGTCAATGCTCTTAACGACAATCGCATCACACCGGCGCCGCCACGCGAAATTCCAACGGGACTGCTGTCAGTCGACGACCTCGCTGACAAAATCCGGCCCAAAAACCCGTGGCTGCTGTGGCTGATTTGCTATCGTTTGTGGGTCCTGATAATTCTTTTGATTCTGCTGCTGCTGATTGGCCTCGTCACGGGCGCGTGGATTGTGGTCGGCGTACTCGCGCTCGCCGCGGTCGCCGGTTTCTTCTGGTTGCAACGGCAAAACCGTGTGCTCGATGACGCTGACACTTTTGTCGATCCCGAGAAGGCGATCGCTGCCGTTCGCAATGTTCCGGATAGTCCTAATTTCAATGTCGTGCTCGACGGCGAGACTTCCGCTCCGCCCGCAACGCCGGGAGCAACCGCGACAGCCGACAGCATCGAAGCGCGCAACTTCCGCGGCGCAGTCATTCGTCTTCAGGAACGCGCCGCGATCCGTCCGCCTGAAAAACCCGCATTAGTGCGCTTCGACATCGCCAACGCACACATAAAACTGACACGCGCGATCGATCCTAGTGTCAGCTTCCCGTTACGACTTACGGCGTTCGTGCAGTTTCCGGGATTCAAATTCGAGCGTCCGGAAGAGATCGTCGAGGCGATGGCCCATCCGGATTTTGAAGACGCGATGTACTCGTATCTGCGCGACATAAACAAAGAGTTGCTGATTCCGAATCTGCAGCTCATCCCGCCGAATACGATCTCGCTGTTGGAGACAAATCCGCGCTTTATCGAGTCGTACATGGTTGGCCTCAATCACGAGATGGGCCGCGAGTTGCTGTGGCGCGAATACCCCACCGACATGAGAGGCAGCTACTTCCGCCAGTTCTGGGAAGTGAAGGGCATCAGCAATCCCGACACTCCGGCCGACGCCGAGCAGCTAAAAGACATCACGAAGATCCATACCTGGCAGTCGACCAGTAAGCTTGGATCTCACCGGCCGCCACCTGGTCCAACCGCGGATGTGCAACCGGGCGAAGAGCAAGTGGTTCTGGTGATTCGCGGAGAGCTTTTGAAGCGTTATCCGAACACCGTGATCTACGCACAGAAAGCCATTGACGATGGCCAAGGTAACAAAGTCATCCGCGAAAAAGACATGACGCCGGCACAATTCGATCAGGAACTAAAGTTTCCGCTCTTCAAAGCGGAGATCGATCCGGATCTACGTTTCTTTGGCTTCGATCTAACGAGCGAAAAAGCCATGGGCACGATTGCGAGCCATGACTTTCCCAAGGACCATCTGGGTTGGTTCTTCGTTTTGCAGGAGGTGCCGGGTGAACCTCGTTTCGGCATGGACATTTCATATGAGCCGACTCTCGATACGGACAATAATCCGGCAAACGATCCGAAAGACACCTGGGACAATCTCGCCTGGAACCGCTTCGGCGCGACCGAACCGAAGTTCGTGAAGATTGCGCCGCCGCCGACTTTCCCGCGTCCCAACGTCGCCGAATTATCGGCGCATCCATGGGGCAGCAATGCCGCGCAGATGGCTTACATACTTTTCCAAACGCCGGTGATGGTTGCCGTGCACGCGAGTGAGATGCTGGAGCTGGCTGAACAATAATCATGGCTGAGTTTCACGAGCAGATTAAGTTGATCTCAACGTTGCGCGCGCGTTGTCGCGAATGTGACGAGGCAGTCTATCGCGAGCTCATTAATCTTCATCGTACCGATCTGATCCTGGGCCGAGCGAAACAGCGACAAACGGTGGTCGATGCGAATCGTGATCGCCGGATCGCTGAGTTGCGCGCGCGCATGGAGCGGCTTAACGCGTCGTTGGGCCAGCTACGCGAAGAGGATCGCCAACTCGCGCATTGGTTTGCGCGTTTAGCGGAGCAGCAACGCTTAATCGAACATCTGCAAAAAAATCTCGCTGCTTGTGAAAACCGCATCGCGGAAGTGCTCCGCCAATTGGATGAGCTGCGCCAGATCGATCCACCGCCTGCTGATGAGATAAAGGCGCTCGAAGCCGAACTCGAAAGACTCGAGCGCGCGCGGTCGGACATCAATGCCAGTATCGATCAAGCGACTGCAAGTCTGCATGACCTCGAAGCCGAGAGACAGCAGAAGCAACAGCGGCGTGACGAATTGAAGCAGTCGATGGATCAGCTTCGCGAACAACTGCGCGACGTGCAGGGACAGTTAACGGATCAGCTTCAACCGTCGTTCCAGGATCCGGACAGCGTCGCAGGCAAAAGAAGAGAGATCCTCGCGACAATCGAACGTCTGAAGAATAGTTGCGGCGATTGCGAAGGCCAACTGCACGACGCGATCGGCGGTCTTTACGTCAATCCACATCCGCGCGACGGTCTCGCAAATCTCGACGACCACACACCGTTTCTGCTGCTGCCGGTCAGGATCGAAACGATCTTCGTGCCACTGGCAGGACGAGCAGCCGCACAAGGTCGAACGCAGTTGTGGGTCCGCATTTATCCCGACGAAATCGCCGTTCACACACATGAGAAGACGCTTACGGATCGCGAAGTCGTGGCCGGCGAACTTTATTGGACCGAGCTCATTGCCGCCGAATATCTCAGAACAGAGAAGGACTCGCGACGCCGTTCGGCCTGGCGTCATATCGTCGACCTGTTTGGCGGTCAGCGCGGCGCGTGGATAGCCCGGCAAACAAAGCCCAGCGACTTTGACGCCCTCGCTGCGGCCGGCGCCGCGCAGACACTGATCGATCTGCTGCGCTCGATCGACGCCCAGTTCTTCGATAAATTGCTCGCCCTCGATCTGACTCCATCCACACGTGCGTCACTGCAAAATGCGCTTAACAACAACGACGCAGACGCGTTCAGCCTATTCGCCGAAGACCAGAACTGGTTCGATCGCATCGACGAAGCCGTGCGCCAGCGCATCGCGGGTTTTCCGGTGCATGACCTCGTCAAGAACGATACCTGGACGCGCGCGCCGCGCACACACGTCCTGCCGGATCGCTTCGTGTTACTGCTTTACACCAGCAACACTACGCCGCCACGTGAAGTCGTTGGCAGCGTCATTCCCGACACGATGTTTCTCGGTCCTGATCCGATGGACGCGGAGGCCGCGTTTGCTGATAAGGACGGCGCTATTTCCTACGGCACGTCGTTCGACTGGATGTCTGACTTCGATAAGGCCGTCGAATTGGGAATGGGCTTTCGCGTTGATTTGAGTGATGCGGAAGCTCGCGGCGGATTTACGAAGGTGGTAGCTCTCGGTGTTTTCCTTTCCGCTGATGCGAACGAGAGCGCGGGCCTGCTCGAAGAGTTGATCGACAATCATCAGTTTGGCCCAAAGGGATTCAGCCTGGTGCGGCAGGGCACGCCGACGAACAATACCGAAGGTGACGGCACCGGTTATTCCGATAACGATCCTTACAACGATCTCGCTTTCTTTACGGCGACCGATCCGCCGGCGTTCGATCCAGCCAGCACCGATCCTAAGAAGAGATTCACCGACGGCCGCATCCTGGCGGACGCGTTAGGAATCGGCTACGAGCATTTGCAAACAGTGCAGCGTGCGGACCAGGTAGACATTCTCGAAGCGCTCACGATGAACACAGCGCTGTTTCCGTCTACGCTCGGCTATTGGCTGCGAAATTGGACCTCGCCCCTCATTTCCGTGGAAGCGGCGCGGATGACGAGATCGTTCTTCAATCAGTTCGTGATCGGACGCGGTCCACTCCCTCCGATACGAGTCGGCAATCAGGTTTACGGCGTTCTGCTAACGAGCGATTTTTCGCGTTGGAAGTATCCGCAGTCGCGTCCGGGCGTGAACATCGCGTTATTCGGAGATCAGAACGCATTCCTAAAAGAGCTGACAGAGATTCTCACCGGGCTCGAAAAGATCTGGAGCAAGCTCGCGGACCAACTGCTTTTTGTCGGTAAGCCGGGCACTGATTCCGCCGCAGTCCTACTGAACATTCTCGGGCTTCAGCCAACCAGCGCCGAGTTCTATCAGCGCATTGGTTACAGCGAGGAGTATCTGCGCAATCTGACCAGCTTCAAGGACGGCGGCCGTTATCAAAATGAAATCATCAGTCTGATACTGACCGTAGTTTTTGGGGTGCGCCCGTACCTTGCGCAATTCGGGGTCAATCCAGACCCGAACACCGTCAACGGAATGAAGTGTTTCCACGTTTTGTGGCAACACTACAACACGCTCCTCAATGCGGCGAACCTCGTCGAGAACAAGCCTCCTTCCGAAGTCGATAAACTCACGATCAATTACATCGATCTGCTGGCGAACACCGACGAGACGCAGAAGATCATCAATCAGAACTTCGGCGTCACGCCGTTACCGTCCGCACTTCTTTACCTGATGCTGCGCAATGCCGTGTTGCTACAAATGCACCAGGGTTCGTACGAGTGGTTGAAGGAGCGCGTCACTTTCGATCCGGGACTCGTCAGGTCGTTGGAAGCCACGACGCTCGTGAGCATGCGCGAGACAACGCCGTCAGTTTCGAAGTTGGAGGTCATGGGAACGCGGATCGGAGTCGCCGAACCATCAAATCCAACTCCGGCGGTCACCGTCGCGGACTTTATCTGGCTCGGTCCCAATCCAACCGAGGTCGAGGCTGCCTATCTCAGAGAGCAGAAGACGGCGCTACAACTGCTGATCGATACGCCCACGGCCAGGCTTGAACGTTGCTTCGTAGAACATCTCGATTGCTGCAACTATCGTCTCGATGCGTGGCAGACCGGATTGTTTGCGCAACGATTGCAAAGCGAGCGAAGTTCGGGCAAGGCGCCCGAAGCGCGCAAGCAAGGCATCTATCTCGGCGCGTATGGCTGGGTGGAAGGAGTCAAGCCCGCTCCGAAAGTATTCCTGAGCGCCGACAGTATTCCAGCATCGTTACGACCTGCCGATTCCAATCCGATACTCGAAGAGGATGAGGTCGTCGTCGGCGCGTCGCGTACGCGTGCTCGTGGTTTGAAACAAGGCGGCTTCACGCACGCGCCTTCGATCAACCACGCCGCGGCGGCCGCGTTGCTGCGCAATGCTTACCTGACGCACGCTAATCCCGATCAGGCGGAGATGTTTTCGGTCAACTTGTCGTCGGAAAGAGTGCGCGGCGGCGAGTTTATCCTCGAAGGTATGCGCAATGGTCAGCCGATCGAAGCGTTGCTTGGTTACCAGTTCGAACGACGTCTCCACGATCGCACCTCCGAGAGTGCGGCGCGCGGCGATAGTCCGGTGCTCGAATTCAACCAATTCATACTTCCTTATCGACAGGCATTTCCATTCGAGTCACGCGAAGTCGCGCAAGCGGGCACTGGTGGACCAACGGAGACCATTCCGCCGTTCAGCGTTGTCAATGGCCTGACTCTGATCGCGGCGACACTGAACGCGAGCAATGGTTTCGGTCTCGCTGCGGTATTACAACCGGCCGAGCGGCCCAACGCGACACTCGGCGCGGCGATCGTCGCCGAACAGAACGCGCTCCAGGATTCTCTCGACGCCGTGAAAGATCTGCTCATGGCCGAGAACGCATTTCAGCTTGTGCGCGGCAACTTCGATCGCGTCGCTGCGGTTTCACTAGCACAAAAAGACGCGCGCATACCGCAGGCACTCGAAGTGATCGAAACTCCGCGCGGAACCGAGTTCGCGTTTACGAATCGAGTGACACTTCATTTCGCTGACCTTGACCCAAGTGTCTCCGCCAGTAACCCGTGGCCCGCAATCGCGATGACGCCGCGCGCAAACGCTGAAGCCGGTATCAATCAGTGGCTCGGGTCAGTACTCGGCACTGCGCCCGAACAAATACTCTGCGAAGTAAGCTGGATCGAGACCGCCGCGGACGGAACGGTAACCGCTCACGATCCGCATCCGGTTTCGCTTGCTGATCTCGGCATTCAACCGATCGACTTTGTCTGGATCACCACCGCCAACCAGGAAAACACCGGCGGCGCAACGGAACTCGAGACGCGAATCGCGTTTCAGTATCGACGCGCCAATGCCATCGCCGACGACAAGACTGCGCGCATAGCTTTCAATCCAGTCGTCGCCGCGGGTGACAAGACGTTCGCCGAAGTCTTTCCGCTAGCTCGCCATCTTCGCGCGTTGCTTTTGGAGAGCAGGTCGTTGCATGCACAGGATTTTCTACCCGCCGCGGGCGGAAAAGACACGACCATTCCGGTCGATAAGAACAATCCGAAGGGCTACGACCTGACGGAGGTTCGCGGTCGAGTCACCAGTACGTTGAATGCACTTGCCGCGCTCGCCGACAACCTGGATGGCGCGGGCGCACCGACAGTTCAACTCGACATCATCAACGATCCCACGAATCCGGCGGATAACGAAGTGTTCACCGGCAAACTCGGCGATGCCTTCACGAAGTTGGACGCGCTCAAGCTGCAATTCACTGACGCCGACAAGTTGACGATCACTTTCTCCCTCGTCGACGCGGAAACGTTGCATCAGACGCTGCGCGCCGTCACCGATTTCGGAATCGCCGATGCGTTTCCGGCGGAAGCCGATCTTTCACTCGATACGGCCAAGGCATCACTGCTCGCGAGGGCACATCGCACCGCCAGACGTTTGCGCCGTAACGATCCGAAAGACGGCGTTCTCGATCGAGCATCGGCGACGTTGAATCAAGCTACAAGCGATAAATCGATCGAAGCGCAGGTTCTGCTCGTGTTGGAAGCCGGTCATATTCTGTTCGGTGAGACTTTCAACTTGTTGCCGAAATTCTCGTGCTTCAACGAGATCGATATCGCTACCGCCGATGCTGCTCGGACTCAGTTGCTGCAACACGCGCTCAGTGTCACGCCCGGAACTACTGCCGCTGAGATCGTTGATGAATGGTTACAGGGATTGGCGCGAGTAAGAAAGCCGCTCTACCGCTGGGAAATCGTGCGGACGCTCGCTGACGCGCTCACTGACGTGACGCTCAGTATGTTGCCGATTCAGATTCCGTTCCGCGCCAACGACAGTTGGCTCGCGCTTGAACTTCCGGCAAATGATCCGGACGACCCCACGAAGCCGTTCGGTATTTCGCGCGATACGTTATCGATCGCGGCGCACGGCGCCACTGCGTTTCAAGCGGGCGTGAAGCAAAGTGGCGTGCTGATCGACGATTGGACGGAAGAGATTCCGACTGCCACGGAGACCACCGGCATCTCTTTCCGCTACAACCAGCCGAATGCGGCGCCGCCGCAAGCCTTGTTGCTCGCCGTCACGCCCGAGGAGACCGGATCGTGGAACTGGGATGCTCTCGTCGGAACTCTCAACGACACGTTGCAACGCGGCAAACGAAGAGCCGTCGAGCCGGATCAACTGGAAAAGGAGAATCCTATTTGGAACGCGCTCGCGCCGGCACTGGTTTCCGAATTCAGTACCATCGAGGAGGCTGATGTGTCTCTCGACTTGATGGGTGTGATGAACTTCGCGATCTTAAAGGACTTCTACTCGAAGCTCGGGTAAACGCTCGAATCAAAAATATGTCTACGCCAGTAGTAACGGTCAAACAGATACTCAACGCCGCCGCGATCTTTCGGTTGCCGCGAATAATTGCGTTCAATCGTCTCGAGGCGCGGCCACGGACCTATGACTTTAGTCGCAGCCTGCGCGCGGAAGTTCGCGACCCACTCTGGATGCTGACGCGGCAGTGGCAATTCGGTGAATTCAACGGCGAAGATGCGGCGACGTGCGTCACGGCCCGAATTGCATTTCGGCATGAAAACATCGATCGTCTGGCGTTCCGCAACGAAACTGCTTTTGGATTTGATCCGGCTACGATACCCCTCGAGACGCGAGTCGAGCGCGAGCGCATACCGTTGACCGTCCGTGAGAAAACGTCTGGCGAAGTTTTCAGTGATGTATTGTTTGCGACGAAATGGGGCAAGCAATTACTGCGGCTGTTGCGGAGCGCGGGGCTTCAATCACATTACCAGGAATATATCGACACGTTTCCGGTTCGCGTTCTGCCGGATACGGCGACTGGAGAGAATGCGGATCTCAAAGATCCCGACGCGTTGGAAATTCTGGCTTCGGTTCGTTCGCGCATCGCTGATGGAGTGGCGATCGTGCGCGCAGTTGAAACCGGCACGCACGATTCATGGATCGATTCGTTGCCGAGTGGTGACAAGCCGGATCTCAAGAGTATTGCCGCGTCGTTCGCCGCTAGTTGTCGTAGCACCTTCAATCGCTTGTTTAGCCAACCCGACGACGCGACGGATAACGCGTGGCTGCAAAATCATCTCGAATACCAGTTCTCCGTCGCCGGTCAACCGCCTGTTGAAGGCAATCAGACGGTCTTACTGGCCGAGCAATATCACGAAGGACATCTCGATTGGTACTCGTTCGATTCGGTTCGCGATCGCAGGTCAACCCTCGATCCGGAACCAGCGCCGATCGCGATCGCCGAAGAAGTTGAATCGTTTCTGCCGGCGAACGTTCGCTTCAAGGGGCAACCTGAACCGCGCTTCTGGCAGATGGAAGATAGCCAAACTGACTTCGGCAAAATCGAGACGCAGACGACCGGCTTGCTGCACATGCTGCTGGCGGAGTTTGGCCTGATTTACTCAAACGACTGGTTCATGCTGCCGCATCCGATGAATATCAACACCGTCTGTGAAATCCGCGGCATCATCGTTGACGATACCTTCGGCCGGCATACTTTTATTCGCCCGGCGGGGCGCGGACCAGAAACGACGTGGCAACGGTTTGCGATGTTTCACCTAACTGAAAAGGGACAAGCGAAAACTGAGGCCAATCGATTCTACCTGGCGCCGGCGGTTGGCAAAGTCCTCGAAAGCGCACCGCTCGAACGCGTGAATTTCATGCGCGATGAGATGGCGAACATGGTTTGGGGCGTCGAGAACATTGTGCCGTCACAGACTGGAATCGGCATCAGCGGTTACACAACGTCGCAGCCGAACAGCACGCGGCCGCCGCGAACCACAAACGCAGACGATGTGAAGATCGGTTATGTGCTCGGCACCACCGTGCCGAAGAACTGGATTCCTTTTATCGCCGTGCACGCAGAAGGAAGTGTGAGTGAAATAAGATTGCAGCGTGCGCGTATGGTCGGCGGAGATCCGCCGCGCGGTTGGTTATTGCGTGAGCCGAAGTCGCCGTACTTTGTTGAGGAAGAAGAGGTGCCGCGCACGGGAGCTTACGTGGAGCGATCGTGGCAGCGGGCTCGTTGGCTGGGTGGAAAAACCTTCATTTGGATCGGCAGAACAAAGACAGCGGGCCGCGGCGAAGGCTGGAGTCAATTGGTATTCGATCAGATCGTGGATCTGCAGAAGACCCAGAGCTGATCCGCGTCGTCGAGCGCTCGTGTTTGAGTTCGGACAGGATGAGGCCCGACTCTTGACGTTTTCGTAGAATCTCGCCATAAAGCTGACCCGCTTTAAGATTTCGATTCATCGGACAACCTCGAGCGTGGAAGGGTCAACAG
>DASXXL010000017.1:0-1706 GCA_036503085.1 Pyrinomonadaceae bacterium
CACTTTCGCGCCGCGACGATCAACTCTTTGCTCTTCGCTTTGTTCGTCGGTTCGCTGTTGGCGATTGCACTAAGCGTGCTCGCCGCTCTTCGCCCGGCGTGGTTCAGCTCCGTACCACCCGACCTGATCCGCATCGCATCGGTTTCAATCCCTTTTCAGTTACTCACGTTAATCGGACTCAACGTTCTTCTAGCCGTGGGCAAACTTCGCGAGTTCAACTTGCTCGATCTCCTGGCCCAGTCGTTCGTTCTGATCAATGCCGTCGTCGTCCTGGTAGTTCTCGGTCTACAACTCGATGCCCTCGTGAAGTGGAACACTGCGACGAGTGTTTTAGTTGGCGTGGTGATAGCCGGTTTGCTCTTCATCACCGGCAGCAGAGTGATCGGATCAAACTGGCGTGCGGACGCAGCGCTGCTGCGGCGCATGATTACTTACGGGCTCAAGTTTCACATCTCCGTCCTCGCGGGCGCGATCATCTTTCGCGCCGATCTGCTCGTCGTCAATCACTTCCGTGGACCAGCGGAAGCCGGCGTCTACAGTGTCGCAACGCAGTTCAGTCTCTTGCTGATGCTGCTGCCGAGCGTGATCGCGACGCTGCTGTTTCCGCGCGTCACCGCCGAGCAGGACGCACGCGGCGAGACAACGTCACTCGTTACCAGACACACGGCTTTGATCATGCTCGTCTGTTGTCTCGCAACCGTGCCGGTGAGCTTTCTGTTGCCGCTGGTTTACGGCCGCGCGTTTTCAGATGCGACCACGTTGTTGCTGATCCTTTTGCCGGGTGTTTATCTTATCGGACTCGAATCCGTGCTGGTCCAACACTTCAACGCGCTCGGATTGCCGCGCCGCATCCCCGTCTACTGGCTGATCACGCTGCTCATCAACCTGGTGCTCGTCTTCGGACTCGTACCGCGTCTCGGCGCACGCGGCGCCGCCATCGCGTCAACGATCAGTTACGCCTTGATCTTCTGCCTCGTCGCCTGGCACTTTCGCGCGAGCACCGAGCGCTCTTTCGCCGAAGTCTTCGTGCGCGGGAGCTTGCGCGGATGAAGGTCGTGCTGCTCGCGCTCAGCGGTGATGCCGCCCGTGCTCGCGAACGGCTGGTCCAACTCTATCCGGATGCAACTATCGAGACGACCTCCCGCGCTGAATTCGAAACCGGCAGTTTGCTGAAACGACTCTCGCTGTTGCGCGCGCGCAAGCCGGACATCCTGGCAATCGCCACCGAACGACTCGCGTGGCAACGCGGACAACACCTGTTCATGCTTTTCGGCGCGCTCGCGGGCGCGCGCGAAGTGCTGGTTGTTGACAGCCACGGCGACCTGGTTCGCAGAACGCGCGGCGAGCTGCTGACGCATACGCCTACCAACCTGGGCCACGAAGTATTTAGCGGCGCTACTGATTTTGCCGAGTCGCGTCGTGAGCTGCGGCGGCTCGAGAAAGAGATTAAAGGGATGAGCGTGCGCGCTCACCAGCGGGCGCGTGGTTCGGAATCCACGCGCGTTGTTCACTTGCGTGCGACGCCTGGACCAGGCACGCAGGCCGGCGGCGCCGCGAGTCACATCAAGGGCGTCGTCGAAGCGTTGCGGGCACTCGGCGCCCAACTCGAAATCATCAGCAACGACGCGATAGCGGGCATCGACGCCGACGAGAGGTTCACGGTCATTCCGCCCGAAACGATTGGCGGCACGCGCGCGCTCTTCGAT
>DASXXL010000018.1:0-5077 GCA_036503085.1 Pyrinomonadaceae bacterium
CCTTCTGTCGTGAGCACCAGCCGGAGCGAACCCTTCGTGCCGGTGGCGAGACGATTGTCCGTCGGCTCGCCGTTGATCAGGAAGCGGCACTCGCGAGCGAGCGGATGTTTGTTTGCGGCTTGCGCGCCCGCGCTGCTCAACTCTTCGTCGACTGTGAACAAAAAGCCGAGCTCATTCATTCCGTTCGCGCGCAGTCGTTCGGCGGCGTGAATCTGCGCGGCGATGATACCTTTCGCGTCGCACGAGCCGCGGCCGTGAATGTACTCCGCGTCTTCGCGCGACGGGATGAACGGCGGCACCGTGTCCATGTGAGTCGAGAACACCACGCGCGGCGGCGCGGCCGCGGTGGTGGCGATGATGTTGAAACGATCGGCGGTGACGTGTTGGCGTTCGACGTTGTAACCGAGCGATTCGAGATGAGCCGCGAGAAACTCAGCGACGGACCTTTCGTTGCCCGTGAGCGACGGAATGTCGATGAGTCGGCGCGTGAAATTAACTAAGTTCATCTCTTTCCGTGGACCGCAGGCGTCTCGCCTGCATTTCTCGAATCGAACTACTTACGCCAAAGCGCAGACGAGACGTCTGCGTTCCCAGGTTACGCCAGGGCACAAACGAGACGCCTGCGCTGCCAGCGTTCCGGCCTCGCTGCATCTGCTGCTTCGCCGAAAAACGCTTCGTGCAGTCGTTGGACAGCTTCATTGACACGCTTCTCGTCGATTGCAAACGTGATGTTGATGCTCGAAGCGCCCTGCGAAATCATGTTGACGTTGATGTCGCTGATCGCGCTGAAGACGCGCGCGGCGATTCCCGGCGTGCCGCGCAAACCCTCACCGACGACGCAGATGATCGCGCGTCCCTTCTCGACGCGCACCGTGCCGAGTTGTTCGAGTTCCGCGACGATGGCCGGCAGCGAGCGATTGTCGTCGAGCGAAAGCGAAACGCTCACTTCCGAGGTGGTGACGACGTCGACTACGGTGCGATGTCGATCGAACACTTCAAAGAGCGCGCGCAGAAAACCGTAAGAGCCGAGCATGCGCGCCGAAGTGATCTGCACGGTCGTGACGCCGGTCTTGTGCGCGATGGCTTTGATCGTGCGAGGCGAGGCTTCTGTTTGTGGGCCAACGAGCGTGCCGCGTTGATCGGGCTGGCGCGAGTTGCAGATGCGCACGGGAATGCGATCTTCGATCGCAGGTTGAATCGTTTTCGGATGCAGCACCTTCGCGCCAAAGTAAGCGAGTTCTGAGGCCTCGCCGTAAGACAAGCGCACGACTGTCTGCGCGTCGGAAACGACACGCGGATCGGCAGTCAACACGCCGGTGACGTCGGTCCAGATCTGAATCTCTGCGGAGCGCAGCGCTGCGCCGAGAATCGCGGCGGTGTAGTCTGAGCCGCCGCGACCGAGTGTTGTTGTCGTGCCGTTTTGAGTGGCGCCGATAAAGCCGCCGACTACGGGAACGACCTGTTCTTCGATGAGCGTGAGCAACGTCTGCCGAGACAGCGCATACGTGTCGGTCATCAACGGCGCCGCGCACGTGTACTCATCATCCGTGACGATACATTCACGCGGATGAACCTGCTGCGCCTTCACTCCGCGCTCTTTCAGAACCTCCGCAAGCAGTCGACTCGAAAGCAGTTCGCCAAACGAAACGATCGCATCCTGCGCCGCGCGGCAATCGCCACGTTCGTCCGCGATCTCTTGCAGGAACCTGCCGATCTGCACGGCGGCTTCGTTCAAGTAAGCGAGAAATCCGCCCGCCGCTGCGCTTGAGAGTAACTTTTCGGTCGCAATGCGATGTCGCTCAAACGTGTCGTTCAAAGAAGCGATCGCGTGCTCCGCACCGCGCGCACTTGCCAGCCGCACACTCGCTAGCAGCGCGTCCGTCACACCACTCATCGCCGACACCACGACAATCGGCCCCTCTTCGACCGCTGACGCCACGATGCGTGCGACGTTCTCGAGCGCGGCTGCGTCAGCGACTGACGTTCCGCCGAATTTCATTACGATCGACATTCGACAACTCTCAGCAAAAAACAGAAAAGGCCGGTCGCGAGTGATACACGACCGACCTCTTCGAGATCGAAAATTCATCAACGCCGTTGCTGACGTGCGCTAACGAATCGTTTGTCGTAGCACTCCACCGGTACGCGTCCAACAGATGGACGACGCGGTGACAGTCCCGCGGATTTAGCCGCGGCAACCAACTCGCTGCCGTTCGAAGGAAACGACTGCGAGCTTCGGCGACCCACCCCTTTCAGCAAACCAGTCCTTCGCTTCTGCTTTGCTTACTCTTGGAGGTCGCGCCTCTACTCGCTGAAAAAGATCAACGAAAATGTTCGCACAAATTAGCGAGAACGCTTTCGGATGTCAAGATCAATACAGATTGAAATTGTATTCGAGCTGCATGCGCACCGACACCGGATGGCCGTTCTTTATCGCCGGTTCGAATTTGATCTGGCGCGCTGCGGCGATCGCTCGCTCGGTGAGTCCGAAAGGCAACGTGTTGAGCGCGCGTATCTGGACCACTTCACCCGAGCTCGAAAAGATCGCGCGCAGTGTAACCGTGCCGACGATCTGATTGCGTCGCGCTTCTTCTGTGTATTGCGGTTCTGGTTTTTGTAAGAGTCGCGCGCGTTGATCGACTTCCGCGACACTGAAGCCTCTGCCGCCGTAACCACCCGCCCCGTCTCCAATTCCTTCGCCACAACAACCGTTTTGACCGTATCCGCCGCCGGTGTTGCCGTTACCGCCTGGTCCAACACCTGGCCCATCACCCGAGCCGATTCCCAAACCTTTCCCGCTTCCGATTCCCTCGCCTTGGCCGGGTCCGTGGGATGGCAACATCGAGTTTGATCTCGGGTCGCCGTAAACAGGACCATCGAGGTCTTTCCAGAGTGTCGGATCGATGTCGACGCCCGCGACGGGAAGTGCAGGCGGATTAAGCGGCGGGTTCGTAGGAATGGCCGCCAGTATTTTTGAAGGTGGTGGCAACTCGCCATTCTGCGCGGGTTGCGGAGTGTGATTGCCGCTGCCACCGCCGCCGTGCGCGTCTTGTTGTCGCGGGCCGGAGCCTTCACCCGTTCCTCTATTGAAACCGACACGTCCTGATCCCTCTATCGGTTCGTAGATGACGATGTCCGGTGGCTGCTGATCATCAATCGCGAGCCGGTCGAGCCTCATTGTTGTTGAGCTTTTCAAAACGATAACAAGGACCGCGGTTGCCACGGCCGCAACGAGAATGATCCGCGGGTTGTGTAATAGTTCGCGCGCTGATTGCATCACGAATCCGCGCGGATCTCTTTTGAATTCGTTCTTAACAAACGCGATCTGAATCGCGAGCCGGCTGAGTAAGAGTTTGTTTTCGAGTACGGTGGGTTGATACGCGTGCGCACGCGTAGCACTAGAGTAGTTCGCGCTCATCTCAGAACCTCTTGTGAAACAGAAGACCTGCGGACGCGGGGAGCCTCTATTGCTGTATTACCGGGACGATCGAAAAAGTTGCGTTTAGAGGAGACGATTTAACGGTCGCCGTGAGACGACTGTGTCAATCGCGATTTGAGATGTGGCGCGGTGCGACTGGGATGTCTTACTTAATCTGATTGAATAGCTTCGTCGCCCGCGCGTTGTCGATGCGTTGCAGGATGCGATACTGCTCGAGGGCCGCGTTGCGATTATTCATCGCGATGTACGACATGCCGAGGTTGTAATGCGCGGAGGCGTAATCGGTCTTCAGCCGAATGGCGATTTGATACTCCTGCACGGCCGCGGCGTAACGGCGCAACTGATGCAGCGCATAACCAAACTCGTTGTGAGCTTCCGGATAATCCGGTCGGATACGAACCGCTTCTCGCAACGCGTCGATCGCTTCGTTGTAGCGCTCCATGTCGTTGTAGCACCACGCGAGGTTGTAGAACGCGGTCGCGTTGTCGGGCTTGATCGCGAGTCCTTTTTGGTACGCGGCGGCAGCATCGCGATACTGCTTCGTGTTGTAGTAATAGACGTCGCCGAGGCCGAGGTACGCGAGGGCCATGTTGGAATTCTGCTTCAGCGCCTCCTGATATTCTTCGATAGCTTCGGAGTAGCGGCCGAGATTGCGATAGCCGTAACCGAGCTCGTTGTGCGCTTCGGGGTAGTTGCTTTTGTATTGGAGGGCGAGCTTCAGATTGTTTACTGCATCGTCGTAGTTTTTCTGATCGTTGTAGATCCAACCGATCTGATAATAAGCGCCGGCGTAGTCGGGCTTGATGCGCGCGGCTTTTTGGAACGCGGGCAACGCCTGGTCGTAGTGTTCGAGTTTCTTTTGTGCATAACCCAACTCGAAAAACGCGGCTGCGTTGTTGGGCTGCATCGAGGTGACGCGTTGTAGATATTCGACGGCGTCGTCGTAGTTTTCCTGATCGTTGTAGATCCAACCGATGCGATAGAGCGCGCCAGGGTGCGAGGGGTTGATGTCGACGGCTTTGAGATAGAGATCGAGTGCTTCTTTGTATTTTTGTTGGTTGTAGAGCGCTTCGCCTTGTTGGTAATAATTTTCAGCGAGGGAGTTGTTGTTCGAAGTCGGCCGGTTTGTTGTGGGCCGGTTGCCGCTGGTTGTAGATGTTGGGCGTTTCGTCGTTGTGGTTGACGTCGTTGTCGATCTCGTGCCGGTCGACGTCGGTCTGTTTGCCGGTTTAGTTGTCGGCTTGTTCGTTGGACGTCCGGTGCTGATCGTGCCGCCGCCGATGGTGCCGCCGCCGCTCGCCGGTTCGTGTTGCGCCAACAGGTTGCCCGCGCTCATGAAAAAAAGACTTGCGAACAGGGTTATCGAGATTAAGGGAAGGCGACGACGAGTTGACATGAGCTTTTCTCCTGCGGCTAAGACTGCGAAGTTGTTTGGCTAAGAGCGCGTACTGCTGGGGGCATTATAGTTCTGAATGCCGCGTCGTGGGAATGGGAGCAAGGTTTTGACAGGATTAACAAGAGTTACGAGATGCGTCCTAAGCGGATGTAGGGCTCGAAGCGCCGTTTGACAGTCTCAAACGCAGTACGATAACGTAACGCGCTTTCCGTAGAGTACGAACAACTCACCATCTGCGTCCC
>DASXXL010000019.1:0-6869 GCA_036503085.1 Pyrinomonadaceae bacterium
GAATCCGGATTTTATTTATCAACGCTACGCGCGCTTCAGCTGGGCCGGTGTGGCCGCGGCGGTGCGCACCGGGCGGCCGCTGTTTCTCGAGTACAACGGCTCGGAAGTTTGGGTGGGCAGGCATTGGGACCGCGTGGGAAACCTGGCGTTATTGGAGCGATACGAAGCATTGAACCTTGCGGCTGCGGCGCGTATTTTTGTCGTGTCCGAAGTCGAGCGGCGTAATCTCGAGGCGCGCGGTGTCGCGACCGAAAAGATCGTTCTCAATCCGAATGCGGTCGATGTCGAGTTGTTTCAGCCCGGTGTGGGCCGGACGCAGGCGCGGCTCGAACTGGGGTTGCGGGATAGCGATGTAGTCGCGGGATTTGTCGGGACGTTTGGGCCGTGGCACGGCGTGGTCCAACTTGCCCACGCGATCAAGTCGTTGCCCGAAGATGTGCCGGTGCGGTTTTTGTTCGTCGGCAGCGGCAGTTTGCATGGTGAAGTGGAGCGCCTGTTGGCCGCGGAACACGAGCGGGGGAAAGTGATCTTCACCGGCGCTGTGGCGCACGAGCGCGTACCGGCGTTGCTCGACGCGTGCGATATTCTCATCGCGCCGCATGTGCCGCTCGCAGACGGCAGCGACTTCTTTGGCTCACCGACGAAGATCTTCGAGTACATGGCGATGGGCAAAGCGATCCTCGCGAGCCGCCTCGGGCAAATTGGTGAAGTGCTCACTGACGAGGAGACGGCGCTGCTCGTGCAGCCGGGAAACACGGATGAATTGGCGCGCGCAATTGTACGGTTGCTGGATTCAGAAGGATTGCGTGCGCGGCTTGGCGCAAACGCCCGTGCGGTTGCGATAAGAGAGCACACCTGGACGCACAACGCGCAGCGCGTGCTCGACGCGTACGAGTCGTGGCTCAATGAATGACGACGATGCTGGCTGAAGAAAAAATTCGGGCGCGGGAGCAGTGGTCGCAGGATCCGTGTGGCGCGGAGTTCGATCGCGAACACGAGCTCGGCACGCGCGAGTTTTTCGACGCGATTGAGAAGCATCGCTATGAGGAGTATGCGCCATGGATGCCGCGCGTCATGGGCTTCGATCAGTTTCGCGGTGCGCGTCTGCTCGAGATCGGTTGCGGCATGGGCACCGACCTGTTGCAGTTTGCGCGCGGCGGCGCGCGTTGCACCGGCATCGATTTGACGCCGCGTTCGGTCGAGATCACGCGACATCGTTTCAAACTTTACGACGTCCGCGGAGCGTTCACGATCGCAGACGGCGAGCGCCTCCCGTTTGCGTCAGAAACTTTCGACGTGGTCTATTCAAATGGTGTGTTGCATCACACGCCCGACACGGCGGGCGCGATTCGCGAAGTGCATCGCGTGTTGCGGCCGGGCGGGACGGCGAAGGTGATGCTTTACCACCGCAACTCGCTTAACTATTGGTTTGAGATTATCCTGCGTCGCGGCATGCTCGGCGGCGAGTTCCTGCGCGGCCGATCGGCGGAAGAGATTATGAGCCGCGTGATCGAGTTCAGCGATCACGACGCGCGGCCACTGGTGAAAGTTTACAGCCGCAAAGAAGCGAAGGCGTTGTTCAGTCAGTTTCGGGAAGTGGCGGTGGAAGTGGAGCAGTTGACGCGCGAAGAGCTAAGGTTTTTAGCGCCGCTGATCTCGGACAAGAGCTTCCGCAAACTGAGTACTAAAGTGGGCTGGAACGTGATCGTCACCGCGAAGAAGTGAGCCACGGATTAGACGGATAAACACGGATTGCCGGACAAACGGATGCTGCTCTCGATCATCATCCCGTGCTTCAACGAAGAGCCCGTGCTGCGCGCGACGCATGAACGGCTCACGTCCGTCCTCACCGAGATGGGCAGCGTCGATTACGAACTGATCTTCGTCAACGACGGCAGCCGCGATCGCACGCAGCAACTACTCGAAGACCTGCTGTTCGATCACCACGTACGCGTGCTGCTGCTGTCGCGCAACTTCGGCCACCAGATCGCCGTCACTGCCGGACTCGAAGCCGCCGCCGGCGCCGCTTGCGTGATCATCGACGCCGACTTGCAGGACCCGCCGGAGCTGATTCCGCGCATGGTCCAACTCTGGCGCGAAGGCAACGAAGTCGTCTACGGCATTCGCATCGAGCGCGAAGGCGAAAGCCGTTTCAAACTCTGGACGGCGAAAGCGTTTTACCGGCTCATCAATCGCATGTCGGAAACGAAGATGCCGCTCGACGCCGGCGACTTTCGTTTGCTCGACCGCAAAGTCGTCGAAGTGATCAAGTCGATGCCGGAGCGCGCGCGCTTCCTGCGCGGCATGGTGAGCTGGGCCGGATTTCGTCAGGTCGCACTGCCGTACGATCGCGCCCCGCGCCACGCAGGCGAGAGCAAGTATCCGTTGACGAAGATGATTCACTTCGCGATGGACGGCATCATCTCGTTTTCGCTCGTGCCGCTGAAGCTCGCGATTTGGACCGGCTTCATCGCGATCTGGATCGCCGTGGCCGGCATCATCGTCGCGATCCTCGATCGCTTGTTGGAGAAGGGACTCGCGCGAGGCTGGGCTTCGCTGTTCGTCGCGGTGTTGTTCATGGGCGGCGTGCAACTCGTCTCGCTCGGAATCCTCGGCGAGTATCTTGGCCGCATCTACACCGAAGTCAAACACCGTCCACTTTACGTGATCCAGGGACGCCTCGGGTTTCCGAAGCGCGAAGCCGCGGAGCTGCCCCGGACCTACGAGGTCAATGCTTAGCCGCGAACGACTGCTCCTGCTGCTTATTGCTTTCCTGCTTGCGTTCTGCGTTCGCTTTCTCACGCTCCAGTTCATGCGCGCGCACTTGAACGAACCAGGCTGGTTTCAGGTCGGCTCGTACGCGAAGTTCGATCGACAAGCACGCGCAATCAACGAAGGCAAGCAGCGACTCTTTTGGATCGACGACCCCACGCGCACGGATCTGGCGCAGTATCCGCCGGCGTTTCCGGCGTGTGTCGCGCTCATTTACAAATTCAGCAACGCGCCTTCAGCGTACACGGTGCAGAGCGTGCAGTGGCTGATCGATCTATTCATCTCGTTTGTCTTGGTGACGGGGATTGCGTGGAGCGCGTTTGGCTGGCGGGCGGCGATCGCGGCGAGTTTTCTGTTTGCACTCTCGCCGCTGTTTGCGATGTATGGCGCCTATCCGTCGCCGGACGCGCCGACGACGTGGTTCGTGCTGGCAGGATGTTGGTTGTTGGTGTTGGCGGCGCAAAGAACGAGTGTGTGGCTCGCCCTCGCGGCGGGCGTGTTACTCGGCATCGCGTGTTGGTTTCGCGTGAATCCGTTGTACTTGTGCTTCGCGTGGGCGTTTGCGTTAGTCGTGTTCACGCGCGCGGCATTGAAGCGGCGTTTGTTTATGGCAGTGATGGTTTTGATTGGAACACTCCTCGTGATCGCGCCGATCGTCGTGCGCAACTACATCGTCTTTCCCGACTTCACACCGACGGGCGGCACGATCGGCACAAACCTTTGGGAAGGACTCGGCGAGACTGAGCTCGGCCGCCAAAACGGATTCATTTTGGGCGACGACAAGATGCTCGAACACGAACGCGTGAAGCTGAACCTGCCCTCGGATCCGTCGACTGACGTGCAGTATCCGGACGGCATTCGGCGCGATCGCGAACGCACGCGCGAAGCGATGGCGTTCATCGTGCAGCATCCGATCTGGTACGCGGGCGTGATGCTGGGGCGCATGTGGGGCATGTTGAAGGTCGCGGGCGATCCCGTGCCGTACACCGGCACGAGCGGCATCAACGTGACGAGTGCGAAGTGTTTGTCGCCGGCGCGGCAAGGCGGCGCGTTGGCGTTCGCGGTGAATGTGCTCGGGATGATTCAGAGCGTCGTGCGATATTTGTTTCTGCCGTTGGCCGCGTTTGGACTCTGGCGAGCGATGAAGTTTGACTGGCGCCTGGGTTGTGTGTTGTTAGTAACGGTTCTTTATTACCTGGTGCCGGGGACGGCGGCGCACACGGAGATCAGGTATGTTTTGCCCATGCATGGTTTGCTGACCGCCTTCGCCGGCGCCGCGTTCAGGAAACGAAACTCCAAGCCGTTTGCCATTGGGCGCGCGCCTTGTTAAGAAGTAGATAGGACGGATCGCAAGGTGGCAATTAATTCAGAAACAAACCAGATTCCGGGCGCGCTGCCGCGCGAGATGATGCAGCATACCTATCCGATTCTGTATCGGGTGGAGCAATCGCATTGGTGGTACATCGGGCGGCGGCGCATCATCGCTTCGTTCGTCGCCGACATCGTGAGCCGCGTTACCGATCGCCGGCCGCGCATACTCGACGTGGGTTGCGGCACGGGCGCGAACCTCTTGCTGCTTTCGCAGTACGGCGCGGCGGAAGGCGTTGACGTTTCGGAAGACGCGCTCGCGTTTTGCCGCGAACGCGGGTTGGACCACGTGCGACAGGGCGCGGGCGAAGAATTGCCGTACGACGACAAAACGTTCGACCTCGTGACTGCGTTCGACGTGGTAGAGCACATGGACGACGACCTCGCGGGGTTGCGCGAGATGTATCGCGTGCTGCGGCCCAGTGGTCATGCGTTGCTGTTTGTGCCGACGTTTATGTTTTTGTGGGGTGTGCAGGACGAGGTGA
Organism: Pyrinomonadaceae bacterium; assembly: GCA_036503085.1. Taxonomy (GTDB): domain Bacteria; phylum Acidobacteriota; class Blastocatellia; order Pyrinomonadales; family Pyrinomonadaceae; genus PSRF01. The sequence goes on from DASXXL010000019.1 coordinate 4,626, forward strand.
GCAATCATCGGCGGCGATATCGTCTGCCGGAGCTGCGCCGAGTTTTGGAAGAGGCGGGTTTCGAGATCGAGCGTTCGACGTACGCGAATATCACGTTCTTTCTGCCGATACTGCTGGTGCGCAAGTTGATGCGTTTGACGGGCATCAGGACCGATACGGAAAACAGCATTAATGTGTCGGCATTCAATGGTGTGTTTGGCGCGTTGTTTGGCGCCGAGAGCGCGGTGCTGCGTTATACGAATTTGCCGTTTGGCGTGTCGGGTTTGTGCGTGGCGAGGAAACCCGCGGCGGAGAAGCCCTCACGGTGAGATCTGAACAAACTGCATTCTGTAAGCACCGTTGTTGAGTTCGCGCAGGGATGCAGGGCGTGTGTGTGTTTGGAGCCAGCGAGCGCCTTCGGGTGTCGATGACAAACGATCGATAGCGCTGGTTTCGAGCCATGCGCCTGCACTTTCCGGAAGTTCAGCAGGTAAGAGCTGCCACTCCGTTCCTTTCGTGAAGTAGCGCACCAACGCTTCGTCGGAATTCTGCGAACCGTAGTAAATAACCGTTCCTGCCGGCCACTCACGATTCATCTCAAGCGCAAACTCGAGCGGCGGATACTTCTCGACGTGCGAGTACGGATAGATTAGGAACAGAAAGTTAGCGAGGCCGGCGGCGACGACAAAAGCCGCAGTGACAAACCTGCGGCGCGAAGCTGCTGTGGGTACGCGTGAGAGCGCGAGGCCAAGCAGGATGATGATCGCCGGCAGATAGAAGAGACGATAAAACGTGTTCTGTGGTAACCAGAAGAACAGAAACACGAGATAGACCACGGCCCAAACAATCGCGAGCAGCAACACAATCTTCTGTTGCGATAGAAGGCGCACATATTTTGGTTGACCTGACAGCCGCACATCGCGCAGCCGACGCTTGAGCGTCAATAAGTTTGCAAGCACGCCTTCTAGCAGCCACAGCACCGCAATCGCAAACAGCGCGACGAGCAACACGATGAACGGATTCATCAACCCGCGCAGCAGATTCAAACGCCCGCCAAAGAACAGTCGCACCTGTCCACGTAGCGAGTAGCCGAGGTTGGACCAGAACGCGAAACGAGTATCTGCGTCTGGTGAGTACGAAGCGCTCCAGTGCAGCAGCCTCGCTATGTTCAATGACCCCGTTGCAAAGTAGAAGGCCAGCGCGTAAGCGCCAACGATCAGCACGACTGAGACCACCGCAAAGATAACTGCGTTGCGCAGCCTGCGCTCTCTCGCAAGCGCGCTGTCCTGCAAGTAAATCCCGAGCGCAAACACGGGAACTGCAATCACAGCCAGTTCGTGAAAACACATCGCTGCGAAGAAGCACAACGCGCACGACAGCGGCCGCGATCTTCGCCCGGGTAACACGAGATAGAAGCACAACAGCAGAAAGAACACGCTCGGAATGTAAGCGTTTGCGTCTGTCGAAAATTTCCACCACGTCGCGGAGAACGCAAACAGCAACGTCATACAGGCAGGGAGATAGGTTGAGCGGAACGTTTCGCGCAGAATCAAGAACAGGATTGTGGCGCTGCCGGCGCTGAAGATGCTGTTGAGGATCTGAAGCGCAGTGATGGCGCGAAGCTCCGCGCCGAATCCCAAGCCGAGAAGTAGTCGATAAAAGAAGTAACCCGCGAAGCTGTAGACTAGATGATTCGGATGCGCGAGAGAGATCGTTGGAGTGGAGCCACTAGCAACGTCTTCGATCGCCTGCGCAAACACGACGCCGTCCCAGTAGTAAGCTTTCGTCGGAAACGCGAGATACAGAGCCAACAACCCAAGCAACAACGCGGTGAGAATGGCGGCTGGCCGGTGCGTCAGGGTCATAAGACGCGGTCTAATGTATCATGCACCGTTCGCCCCGGTCGTTGTAACGTTACCATCGCAGAGGAGCATGTTGCGGAACAGATCGATAATCTGCTTTGGCGGCGAAGACTGGTGGTATCACCATCCGCACTCCAAAGCGCACCTCATGCGCAAGTTCGCGCGCGACGGCAACAAGGTCATCTTCGTTAATTCGATCTCGATGGGCCTGCCCGGCCTCGCTCACAAAGATCTGTTGCCGCGCATCAAACGCAAACTCGGCAGCTATTCGAAACTCGCGCGCGAAACCGAAGAAGGAATCACGGTGGTTTCGCCCGCGGCGCTGCCGTTCTTCGGCACTGCCGCCGCGCGCAAAGTGAATCGACGTTTGCTCCGCGCGCAGATCGGCAAACTCGCACGCAGT
>DASXXL010000020.1:0-4881 GCA_036503085.1 Pyrinomonadaceae bacterium
AGAAAACTGGCGACCGACAAGCTCGCGCCGGTCGCGGTTTCAATCCTGTACGTCAACTCCAACGCAGCCAACGAATCGAGACCATACTGCGCCAGCGGTTTCTCAAGCTCGACTTGCGCAAGCGGCGTCTGAAGCGCGCGCGCAATCTCCTGTCGCAGCCAACTCTCAAGATCTCCGGTCTCTTCTAGCGACAACACCGCGGACGAATCATCAGTCGTCAAATCCTGTCGCCACTCGCCCACAACCTCGAGACTTCCTTCCAGAAAACCTTTCTGACAAGCATGCCGCTGAATCTTTCCACTCGAAGTCTTCGGCACGCTACCCTGACGAATGAACACCACCGCGTAAGTCTGTAGCTCGTGCTCCTCGGCAACCGCGCTGATGATGCATTCGCGCAAGTCATTTAGATCCACTGCCACTCGCTGGTCTACTTCCGCGACCAACACGAGTCGCTCTTCACCGTTCACATCAACAGAGAAAGCCGCGCCGCAACCCGGACGAATCGCCCGATCACACTTCTCAACGGTGAGCTCGATATCCTGCGGGTAATGATTGAAGCCGCGAATAATGACGAGATCTTTCAGCCGGCCGGTAACGAAGAGCTCGCCCGCGTCGATGAAGCCGAGATCGCCAGTGCGCAAGTATGGTCCTGGACCCGAAGCAAGATGCGCGTGGAACGTCTCTTCCGTCAGTGCAGCTTTGCGCCAATAACCTGCGGCAACGCTCGTTCCCGCAACCCAGATCTCGCCGACCTCACCCGGCGCACACTCCAATCGCGTTTGCGGGTGAACGATAACGATCTTCTGCGAACCGAGATTTCGACCACAGCCAACCAGCAAACGACTGTCTTCGCCTAAACCCTCAACCACATGATGGTCCAACAACGCCTTCGCATCGACTCGCTTGCTAACCGGCGCGCCATCCTTCAAAGATCCCGAAACCATCAACGTCGCTTCGGCTAACCCGTAACACGGATAAAAAGCCTCGCGTCGAAAACCACACGGCCCAAACGCCTCGACAAACCGTTCCAGTGTTTCCAAGCGGATCGGCTCCGCGCCGTTGAAAGCCACCGTCCAACTACTGAGATCCAAAGCGGCGCGTTGTTCGGGCGTCGTCTTGCGGACGCAGAGTTCATACGCGAAGTTCGGCGCGCCACTCGTCGTCGCGCGATAACGTGTGATCGCCTCCAGCCACGACAACGGACGCTGCAAGAACGACGCGGGCGACATGAGCACACTCTCAAATCCTCCATAAAGCGGCTGAAGAATTCCGGCCATGAAGCCCATGTCGTGAAACGTCGGCAACCACGACACGTACTTGTCGCCAGGCGCGTGGCCCACTGCCGCGTACACGAGCGCCGCATTGGCCAAAAGGTTTTCGTGCGTGAGCATCACGCCCTTCGGCCGCCCGGTAGAACCCGAGGTGTATTGCAGAAACGCGAGCGACCCACTATCAACATCGGGCGCCAACCACTCATGGTCCAACGACTCCGAAACAACAACATCCGAAGCAAGCAAACGAACATTCTTCAACTGCGGCGTTTCAGCAAACCACGGCTGCACGCGCGCGAGCGTCGCGCCCGTCGTCATCACGATCGACGACTCAGAATCAGCGACGATCGCGAGTAGTCGCAGCAAATTGCGATTACGCCGCGGCGGATACACGGGCACAGCCACAGCGCCCGCATACAAGCAGCCGAAGAACGCGGAGATGAACTCCAGTCCCGGCGGATAGAGCAACAACACGCGCTCGCCCGCGGCGTCGAGCGATTGCAAATGCGCGGCGATGCGACGCGCATGTCGATCGAGTTGCGCGTAGTTCAACGTGTCCGCCACCGTATCGCCGTCGCCGAGAAATGTATGCGCGAGTTGCTCCGGCTGGTGCTCCGCCCGCCAACGCAACAGTTCGACGAGCGTGGAACCGCTCAAGGCGTCGTTAGTCATTGAATTGCCTCGTGAGTGCCACAAAGAAGCACAAAAAGCACAAAGGAGGTTGCGAATACACTGACCGTGCCTCTGCTTCTCATGCTTGTCTTCTTGTGCCTTTTTGTGGCGTTAGAGCGTTCGGAGAAAAGCGATCAGCGCTTTGCGATCGGATTCGGAAAGGTCGAGGCCAAACAGGTGCCCGCGCACAGGATGAGGTTTGTTTTCGTAACCGCGAAAACCTGTCGGCACGTAATCGTCGTCGAGGCGATGAGGATTGAACCAGTCTTCGAGCGTCAACATGGCGCCACTGTGAGTAAACGGGCCGCGATACCAAACACCTTTGAGTGACGGCACTTTGTAATAGCCGGTGGCGCGCCGGCTGTTGAGCGCAAGTCCGGGATCGGTGCCAACCGAGATGCGCATCACGTCATACTTCTTCCAGTGTTCTTCCGGCACCTTGAAACCCGCCACCGGCGTCAGGCGATTGTTGGTATAGAACGGCGGCGTGTGACACGAACTGCAACCCTCGATTTCAAAAATCTTTTGTCCCTCCGCTGCCTGCGCGTCGAACTTATTCGGATTCGGCGGCGGCTGGAGCGAGTAGATATAAAGAGCGAGCGCGTACAACGCGGCGTCGCCGTAACGCGGCCGGATCGCTTTCGGACTCATTAACGTTCCGCGCGGAATGAACCCGTTGTAGTTCGACAGAAAATTTGCGCCCTGGTTGAGCGACGCGTAGCGCATCAGATCCGCGATGGAGCGATGCAGTTGCAAGCCGGTGCGATCGAGATAACGTCGATCTTTGATGCCGATCAGATCGGGAACCACGACCGGGTACCAGAGACTCACGCCGGGCCGCGCCTGCACGCCCGGAGGAAGCGCGCCCATGAAGTCGGCGAATTGATTGAGCGTCAACTTGTCATACTGGTCCAACTCGTCAGGCTTCACCCACGGCGTGTAATAGCCGAGCACAAAAGCGCCGCGCGCACGCTCTTTGAATTGCTTCTCATCGGGTTGGCCCACGTGCTTGCGCACGTCCATCTCGTCCAAACGACCCAGCGGATAATTGCCCTGCGCTCCTCTGATCACCGAACCATCGGGCATCACGCGCGTGTGACAAGTGGCGCAGGAGAACTCACCGATCTCGAGCGTCCCCTTGGTGCGGATGACGTAGACGTTGTAAGGCATGATGCCGTCTTTGGAGACCGGCATCTTGCTGCGCTCGTACCACGACGGATCGCGCACGTCGGTGAGTTGATTGAGTGAGTTGTAGAAAATAGGCGCGTTGAAGACGAGCTCACCGGCTTTGATCCAATCTTCTTTGGTCTTGAGTTTTTCCGGATCGAAAGCGATCTCCGGTTCCTGCTGCTTGAGCCATTCCATGTAATTCGGCGGCTCTTTTCCCGGCGCGTAGATCGGATAGCTCTTGTAGATTTTCAGCTCCGACATCCGGTAATAAAAATCGGCGGGGACGAAAGTTGGCGTGTACTCGTTGTTGGCCAGCGGCAACTCGAGCGCGCGCATTTCCTCGTCGTCCCAGATCTTCGGGATCTCGATGATGTCTTCCTTCGGAGCCCCCACGTGGTCCTTATTAGGACTCTGGGCGCTGCTGCCCGGATGCATGAACACAACCAGCAGCGCGGTTACAAACAGACTGAGACTGAGAAACTTGAGTACTCGATGTTTCATTACAGTTACCGGTGGAGTAAGTAGATCCATCCACAGCCTTGCCCTGAAGTCGGTTCCGAAGTGATTTCTCTGTGCAACCTCCGTGTCCTCTGTGTCTCTGTGGTTGGTTTTGCTAAGAAATCATTACCACAGAGACACAGAGGACACGGAGGTTGCACAGAGAAGGGCGGGTCGGTGACTCTTGGGGCAAAGCCTCCATCCGCAGATTACGCAGAGCACAAAACAATCTGTGTAATCTGCGGATGGCTCTAGAAGTTGAGGCGAAGTTGAAATTGCAGCCGGCGATTGCCGCCCGATCCGATTACGACCTGACCTGGACCAAAGCTGCCGGCGATCGCCGTCGACTCGCCGAACCGTGGGGAGCTCAGATTGCCGATCGGTTGGCCCAGGTTACTGTGATTGAGCAGGTTTTGAACGTAGACGCCGAGCGTTAGTTCGTAAGGTTTTTCCGGCGCGCTACCAGCCGGTCGTGTGGGAGAACTTTGACCGGAACGCGTTGTAGTTACTGAACCATCTGCTCCGAAGCGGAACGATCGGTTGAGGCCAAGATTGACTGAGAAGTAACTCGGACCAGTGCCGAAGTTACGCACGATAATTGCCTGACCGGGCTGCGGGTTGAGATCAAAATCGCCAAAGCGCGTGTGAACGAGATCGGCAGCGGCAGTGTTCGCCGTTGCGAGTGCGGGACGCTCAGTAAACAAACCATCGCCGTTCGTGTCGCGACCGGTGACGATATCAAACGGCCGCGCGGAAGCAGCGTAAACAAACGCATTGAGGGCCAGTTTCAACTTAGGAATCGTGATATTGCTGCCGAGAACGAAGTTACGATTCGGAATGAAACTGGCCCGTGCATACTCACCGTGAAGATCGTATGAGTTGGCCGGAAAACAAGCGGCCAACGCACCGAACGCACACTCCGTGTCGGCCATGCCTTTGCCGATGCCGAATTGCGTGAAAAGCGTGATGCCGCGGCTCACCTGCCGCCGCAGTCCGAGGAAGAAACGCGTGTCGTGGAAAGTGCCGCTCGATTCGTAGGAGTAAAGGTCGTCATTTGTGCCGAACGGACGAACACTATTTTCCGGAAACGCGGGATTGAAAGTTCCCGGCAACGGCGCGTTGATGTTGCGCAGCCGCAGCAGATGCCGGCCGCTGTAGTTGAAGGCCACGGCAACGAGCGTGATTTTGTAAGGTAACTGCCGCTCGAAGTTGAACGCGGACATCACGAGTGTCGGCGACTGGAAGTTGTTCGCGACACGGCGAACGATCT
>DASXXL010000021.1:0-8063 GCA_036503085.1 Pyrinomonadaceae bacterium
CCAAACAGTGCCGAAGCGGAACGCGCCATTCTTGGCGCAATCCTGCTCGACAACGGCTTAATCAGCCAGGCAATCGAACAACTACGTCCGGAAGATTTCTACGTCCCTTCGCATCGTCGTATCTTTGTGGCGATGATTGCGCTCTTCGAACGCGGCGCTGAGATCAATCCGATTCTGATCGGTGAAGAGCTCAAGAAAGAGGGCGCGCTCGAATCGGTCGGCGGCATCAGTTTCATCACCAACCTCACCTACGGCTTGCCTCACTCGACCAACATCCTTCACTACGCGAAAGTCGTCCGCGGTAAGTCGATGCTGCGCCGGCTCGTGAAGAGCGCCAACAAGATCACGCAGGAAGCACTCGCCGAAGAAGACGAGCCCGAGATCATCCTGGACCACGCCGAACAGGCGATCTTTCAACTCGCCGACGAACGAATTCGCCAGGGCTTCATGCACGTCAAACCGATCGCCGAACAGTTGCTCGAAAAAGTGCAGGAGATGGAAGGCCGTGCCGCCGTGCTCACCGGGCTCACGACCGGTTTCCCCGATCTCGACAAGATGACTTCCGGCTTGCAGAACTCGGACCTGATCATTCTCGCCGCGCGACCTTCGATGGGTAAGACGAGTTTCGCCTTGATGCTCGCGGAGAATGCGGCGATTCACGGCGGCGCTGTCGTCGGTGTGTTCTCACTCGAAATGTCGAAGGAGTCGCTGGTGATGCGCATGCTCTGTTCGCAGGGCAACATCGACGCGCAGCGGTTTCGCAACGGTTTTCTTTCGCGGCTGGAGTGGGCGCAGATCGCGAAGTCGCTCGGCATTCTCGCGGACACGAAGATCTTTCTCGACGACACGCCGGGTTTGAGCGTGCTCGAAATGCGCGCGAAGGCGCGACGCCTGGCAGCGGAACAGAAGAAGCTCGATCTGATCATCGTCGACTACTTGCAGTTGATGTCGGGATCGGCGAAACGCGTCGAGTCGCGGCAACAGGAAGTTTCTCAGATCTCGCGCGAGTTGAAAGGCTTGGCGAAGGAGTTGAACGTGCCGCTCGTCGCGTTGTCGCAGCTCTCGCGTGCGCCGGAGTCACGTTCGGATCACCGTCCGCAACTCGCGGACCTGCGCGAGTCGGGCGCGTTGGAACAGGACGCGGATCTGGTGGCGTTTATCTTTCGCGAGGAGCAGTACAAGACGCCGGAAGAGCGCGACGCGATGCCCGAAGATCAAAAGAACATCGCCGAGATCATCATCGCCAAGCAGCGCAACGGTCCAACCGGCACCGTCGATCTCCGCTTCACACCCTCGAGCATGCGCTTCGACAGTCTCTACCGCGAGTAGTTTACTGCTGTCGGCGGATCGAATAAGCGAGTGTCAATTGGGATGTTGTGGCGGATCTCGGTGATGGTGAAGCCCATTGATAGCTTCGGCATACTCTGAGTCATGCTAAACGGAAACTGGATACCGTCGACCGCGTGCCAGTCGTCGAGATAGATTTGCACCGGAATTTGTTCTTTACCGGAAATCTGCACCTTGTTCATTCGCACCGGAAGAAAAGTTTTCGTGTCCAGGAACAAACGTTCGGCAGGTCCGGTGGCCGGTTGCAAGTCCAGCACGTAAACGTCTCGAAAACCGATCTGGCTCGCACCGGCGAGAGTGACCTTCGCATATCTCTGCTTCAATCCAACAGGCGAGAAGAAGGTGGCTACGCTCGCAAAATATGCGACATCGTCGGCGTTTTTGATGATGTTCGTCGTAGCATCGCGCGAGGTCGTCCATGCAACTCGGCCGTTGTAGCCGCTCTTCGCAGTCCCGAACGGATACGCTTGCACCAGCAAGTAAAACTTGTTCGGAGCTTGTTGATAACTTTCGTACGTCCCGCCGTGACTCAGGCCGGTGACGTCGACAGTTCCTTTGATCACACGACTGGTCACGGCTGTGATTGCTTTTTCCCCGCCCATTGCGTCCACATAGCGCGCGAGCACTTCGTCGAGAGTCGGAAGTGAACCGGAGTTGTCGATCACCTGGCCGTCGCGAACAGTTGACGTGCCGCCGGTCGAGCCGCCAATTAAGGTGCCTCCCCGCGTTGGCTGCACCGGTTCGGCTTCGAGCGGGCTACTCACAGTTGCGCGTGAGCCTCCGCTCGAGCGATTTGTTCGGCCGTCCAGAAAGTCGAGCACGCTCTGTGCTTCCTGTTTGATGGCTGCGTCTGAGCCGCGCGTCAACGCTTCGGCGAGCTCGCGAGCGGAGCTCACCTCGGAGCGCCGCGCGTAAACCTGCGCGAGCAGCAACGTGTAATTCGCTTTGCCAGGATCGAGACGATGGGCTTTCTGGGCCATCTCCAGTGCTTCGTCAAGACGTTCGTCACGGGCGAGATCGACGTATCCAATGAGGTGATAAGCCGGCGCAAAATCGGGCGACAGTTTGATCGCACACGCGAGTTGCTCGCGTATCGCGGCAGCCGTTTCAGCGGAGGAGGCGGTGCGTCCACCCGTGAAGACTCCATCGCGACTCAGCAGCCACGCGTAGTTATAGTGAACGAGATAATTTTGCGGCGACCTGGTCGCACGCTCTAAATACTTCTTCGCTTCGTCGTAACGCTTCTGACGCAGGCTCAGCCGGCCTAACGCGGCGTATGCGAGCGTCAAATTCGGATCGAGCGCGATCGCCTGTTTGAAGTAACGCTCGGAATCGTCCTGGCGGCCGATGTGCAGCAGCAGATCGCCGAGGTAATAATTCACTTCCGCGTCTGAAAGCGCTTGGCGTTCCGTGGCCGTGAACGATCGGTAAGCCTGCGGATCGTCGCCACTCGCGAGCCGCAGCGTCGGTAGTTCGCCCCGACTGATGTACGCGCGCAACTCGTTTTCGATCGTGTCCAGCGTCATGCCGAAGGATCTTTCCAACGACTTAGTCACGTCTTCGCCGCGACTCACCTGTTGCAGAAATCTCCTGAACTGTTCTTGCCGTCCCGGTCCGCCGAGCATCAGGTAATGGACCAGCGCCCACGACTCACCGTAGAAGATTCCCGTCTTGTCCTGTTCGTTGTAATACGGCGAGTTGTGGCCGATCGAGAGCAGTGTTGTCAGTGGCAACCATTCCTGGCTGCGCAGGAGATTGAGATACGGCAGCGGCACGCCCAACACGGCTTCGCCGGCGGAGAACTGCATGTGGCCATAGAACTCCGCGAGCCCTTCGTTGAGCCACACCGGCGCCTGCGGGACGTTGTCGCGCAGGTGCAGGTGGATGTACTCGTGAAACGCAACGCTGTAAGGATCTCTTAGGCGCGCGTCGAGCGACATCGCGATGTAATTGACGTCTTCGCCCGGTTGGAAAAACCCCGCCAGATTGAGCGGACGGCCATTGTAGAGCGGCTTGAAAGGAGTGAACGACGCGTCGTCGCGAAAGACGATGACGGTTGTGGGCACCGATGCATCGACTACGTTGCGCGACACGAGTCGCCCAAACGCGCTGTGAAAAAACTGGAGCCACACAGCTACTTGCCGCAGCTTCTCCGCGTCGGCGTTACCGATCACGAAGAGGTTGTTCGTCCTGACGCTGCGCCAACTCTCACGCGTCTGGGCTGCGGCAGGCGCGGGGACACTGAGAAGAACCAACAGGACTACAGCAATGAAAAACTTCATGATCAGGGAACTCTACTTCAAGGATTGCGAAGCCTGGGCAGACTCCGTTTATGCCTCAAGTAGAACACAGAAAACAGCGAAACACACGAACTTTATTGGAGCGTCTCTTCCAACAACGCCGCCAAGCGCCAGCCGCCTTTTTGAATCTCATTCTTCACTACGTTCGCGGCCCAGAGCGCATAAAACTGGTTGCCGGGTTTGTGTTTCTCATTCGCTTGTCCGCTCTTGATGTCATGCGCGCCCGGAGTGGTCTTGATGGCCGTGAAGGTGAGACGCGCGTGTGCTTCGCGCGCGAGCGGCAGAATGTCGTTGGCCATCTGTTCCGCCCATGTCTCAGGAGCGCCGGTCAATTGCCAGTCAGACGGTTCCTGCGCAGCCAAACGTTTCGCCACCGTCGTGTTTGCCGTTTGACCGAACGCGTTGTCGACAGTCTGTCCGTCCCAGTAGCCGTGAAATTTTCCGGCGGACTTTAGCTTGCCATTTTGAAACGTCCACAACGTCAACTTACCGCCACCTTGATCGGCAAATCCCTTGTTGTTGTTCGAGGGCTCAAAGACGTCACCATTCGCGTCGAAATACTCGGCGCCGACGTGCAATGGTTGATGAATGTCGCCGAGGTAATGCGCGAGCAGTATCACCGCGACGGATTTCGTAATCGCACCCGAGTTGTTCTCCGGCTCGTCACCGCGCAACACGCGAATGCAGAACGGAATCAGTTGCACGATGTCAAACTCGCTGCGGCCGACGCCAAACTGTCCGCCCGTTTGTCCATCAGCGTATTCTTCGTCGCCAAACACAGGCACGTCGGTATAGTGAAACTCGTGATGCGAAGGATGACTGCTGCACAGGTTCGCATCGTGAAAAGCGCGCAGCTCGTCATTGATGCGGGTCTTACTAGTAACCGGAGCGTCGTTGGGAGGTTGGGTGCAGTCGTCCCAACTTTTGATTCCATCCGGAAAGGTCGCCACCTGCGCGAGCGTCAGTCCGTCGAGCAAGTCTCTGACCTTCTTGGCGACCGCTTGGTTTTTGGCCAAACGCTTGTCGGCAATCGCGCCGACGAGCTGATGCCCGCGTGGTCCATAGGCGAGGGTGTTGACTGAGAAAAGACAAATTGTGAGTAGGAGGATGGTAAGTTTCTTCATTGGTTTTCAATCCGGGAGCAGAGTGAGAAAGCGGCGCGAGTTTATGCCTGACGTGAAAGCGAGTCAATGAATTAAGGTAAACTAAAGCATGTCTTCGTTTCCGGACCCGCGACCGAACGTTCCGCGTCGACCGACGTGGGCGGAGATCGATCTCAATCAACTCGCCGCAAACTTCAATCAGATCAGAAAGCGTGTCGGCACGGCCGTGCAAATCATGGCGGTGGTGAAAGCGAATGCGTACGGTCACGGCGCGGTGCAATGTGCCCGTCGAGTCGCCGCGGAAGGCGCTGACTGGTTCGGAGTCGCGCTGCCCGAAGAAGCAATCGAGCTGCGCAACTCAGGCATCACGCAGCCAGTGCTTTGTCTCGCTGGTTTCTGGCCGGGCCAGGCCGCCGCGTGTATTCAACACAAACTGACGGCGGTCGTTTATCGCCGCGACATGCTCGAAGCGCTCAACCAAGCTGCGGCGGAAGCGGGCGCAATTGCGGACGTGCATGTGAAAGTCGATACGGGCATGGGCCGGCTCGGCGTGCGCGTCGATCAGGTTGGCGAGTTTGTCGCGCTGCTGGAGCAGTTTCCCAACGTGCGCGTCGATGGATTGATGACTCACTTTGCTGCGGCGGACGATGCTTCGTGCCAGCCGTTGACTCTCGATCAGATACATCGCTTCGACGAAGCGGTAGCGACCTTTCGCGCCCACGGTTATCGTCCGACTCATCTGCATCTCGCAAACTCCGCGGGCGTCTACGGTCATCGTGAATCGTGGGGCAACATGGTTCGTCCGGGCGGCGTGTTGTACGGCCTTTGGCGCGATGTGTTGCCGCCGGCGATAACTGATCCGGATTTGGGTTCAGTGATGTCGCTTCACTCGCGCATCATGCTTTTGAAGTGGGTGCCGCGCGGTGAAACGATCGGTTACGGCTGCACGTTCGAAGCCTCGCGACCCAGCCAGATCGCGACGATCGCGATCGGCTATCATGACGGTTACATGCGCGGGCTCTCGAACCGTGCTCACGTCATCGTTCGCGGCGTTTATGCGCCAGTGGTCGGACGTATCTCGATGGATCTCACGTTGATCGACGTGACGGACGTGCCCGGCGTCGAGTTACAAGATCAAGTGACATTGCTTGGTTGGGACCGGCGTCACACCGAGCTCAGAATCAAAGCCGAAGAACTCGCTCGCATCGCTGGTACACTGTCTTACGAGGTCACGTGCGGCGTCAGCGAACGCGTGCCACGAATGTACAGCTGACGTCTGTAGTTCAGTCGTTCAGCCACTTTGCCGGATCTTCTCTGTGCGTCCTCTGTGTCCTCTGTGTCTCTGTGGTTCGTCATTTCTTGAGCAAAAACAACCACAGAGACACAGAGGACACAGAGGTTGCACAGAGAAAGCTTAGTGCCGGAATTTCGTAAAAGCCCCTTGAACTCTAACGGGGCGTTTGACTACTATGCCAATCCCTCGCGAATTCGAACGGAGGTTCCTCTGGAAATGACTTATACGGTAAAGGCGGGCGATTCGCTCTCGAGGATCGCCGCGCGCAACGGCCTGACCCTGGCCCAACTTTTACAAGCCAACCCCCAGATCACCGATCCCAACAGAATCAACGTTGGCGACATCGTGAATCTGCCGGACAGTTCAGATGCGACGGACGCATCGGATGCAAACGAGGCGACGCAACCGTTGCCGGCCAACCCGGTAATCGCAAGCTCGACCGATAACACGCAGCCGTTGCCGCCCAATCCAGTGACGACCGCTGCCGGTGCGATCGGCACAGCGCTCGCCGACGAGCTTGGCTGTTTGTCGGCTAAGTACGAAACCGGCGGACGTGGACCGGGCGTCGTGTCAACCGGCGTCGGCGATCCTGGTGGCGTGTCGTACGGCTCTTATCAGATGGCCTCGAAGATGGGCGTTCCACAACGCTTCGTCGGCCAATCGGGATTTCCGTGGGCCACCGATTTTCGGAATCTCACCGCAGGCACCGCGGACTTCACGGCCTGTTGGAAACGCATCGCCGCCGCGCAAACTGACGCTTTTCAACAAGCGCAACACGCATTCATCAAGGCAAGCCACTACGATCTGCTCGCGGCCAAGGTACTCGCCGAAAACAAGCTCGACGTAAACACGCGCAGTTTCGCACTGCAAAATGTCGTCTGGTCTACCGCCGTGCAACACGGAGGCGCGACACCGATCGTGGGTCGCGCGATCGCGAATCTCTCCTGCACTACTTCAGACCCGACTTACGACAAACAACTCATAACTGCGATCTACGCGGAACGCGGGCGTAGAAAACCCGACGGCAACCTTGCCTACTTTTCGAAGAGCTCGCCCAATGTTCAGGCCGGCGTGGCGAAGCGCTTCCAGAATGAGCTGGCGGATGCCCTCGCGATGCTCGCGAAGGAAACCTAGACCTCCACGATGACAGACGACACCGAGCAACTGACAATCAAGGTTAACGATAAAGAAGCAGTCAGCGCGCTGCTTTATCCTGCAGCGAAAAAGATTCGCGCCGGGCTGACTGCTTTGTTGGGCCACGGCGCCGGCGCGAACCAGTTGAGCGGTTTCATGCGCATGTTTGCTCGCGGTCTGGCGGAGCGCGGTCTGGACGTGATGACGTTCAACTTCATCTACATGGAGCAGGGACGTTCCGTTCCCGATCAAAAACCGAAACTCGAGTCGTGTTTTCGCGCGGTGATCGAAGCGATCGCGAAGCATCGGAAACTGAAGTCGAACCGGTTGGTTGTCGGTGGGAAGTCGATGGGCGGCCGTATCGCGTCGCAGGTGGTCGCGGCGCGCGAGGAAGCGCCGCTCGCGTTGGATGTGAGTGGGCTTGTGTTTCTCGGTTATCCGTTGCATCCGCCGGGCAATCCCGCGAAGCTGCGCGTCGAACATCTGGAGCACATTCGGAAGCCGATGCTGTTTGTGCAGGGGACGCGTGATGCGCTCGGGACGCCGGAAGAGATTCAACCATTTGTGAAAAACCTTCGGCCGCCGGCAAAGATCTACGCGATCGAAGGCGGCGATCATTCGTTCAAGGCGCCGAAGAAGTTTGGTTTGGACCAACCGCAGGTTTACGAAAACGCGATGGACGAGATCGTTCGCTGGACGGCGACGATCTAAGGCAACGATCCCACGGCGGGAGAGGTACGAGAGCCAGGCGGCCTCGTACCTCTTTGCTTGGGCAGGACTCTCAATTGCTCAGCTTGAACTGGTACGTGATCACTCCCGACACCTTCACCGGTTGATCTCCAATCAACGTCGGCGAGAAACGAGCCTGCATAGCCGCGCGCTGAG
>DASXXL010000022.1:0-6568 GCA_036503085.1 Pyrinomonadaceae bacterium
AACGACACGCACCTGGCGCAAGCTTAAATCCGTGCTGCAACCGTTGCCGCCGCGAGCGCAAAATGCGTACGCCACGCATCTTCCTGTGCTGATTGGCGTGGGCGCGATTCGTCCGATTCGGCGGGTGCTGGAGTTTGGCTGTGGGCACTACAGCACGAAGACGTTTCTTCAACGCTCGGTTTTTCCAGACCTCGAAGAGTTGCAGTCGGTGGAGAACGATCCGGCGTGGGGTGAAACGATGCGCGCGATAACTGAATATGACCCTCGTTCTTCCGTGACGAGTGTGAGTGGAGCAATGTGTGAGGCCGTCCGGAATTTTAATCTCGAAGCGTTTGATCTGATCCTCGTGGATGACTCGACGAACGCTGAAGATCGAGCGGCTACGATTCGCGCCCTATCCACTCTTCATCCTTTAAATCCGTGGCTCGTGATTCATGACTACGAAGTCGAAGAATATCGCCGTGCGTCGTCTGTATTTAAACAACGCTTCGCCTTCAAAGCTTACAACCCGCACACGGGTCTGATCTCTAACTCCGGCTTCCCGCCCGCGGTAAAAATTCTGGACCAGCGGATAAAGTACAACAGCTCAGCGCTCCGACCTGACGACACTGAGAGCTGGTGCCGCGTGCTGCGCCGGTTTGCACAAACAGGTCTCCGTGACTCTTTCGGTGACTAAACCGCGTTTAGTTTACATCGGCGACGTAGGTGTTGAGGCGTCGTATCACGGCTCGGCGCTGTTGCATCGTTTGCTGTCCGGGTATCCCGCGGAAAAATTATGCGTCGTCGAGACTGCGACACCGTCCGTACCGGCAAGACGTCTCGCGGGTTTCGAATATCTCTCGTATCCCATCGCCAAACAGCGCTTGCTAAACACGCGTTTTCATCCACATGCCGTGGTGTGGGCTTCGCGCGTGGCGGCGCGCTCGGGTGCGAAGATCAGCGCGCTGTTGGACGGGTTTGCATGTGAAAGTGTGTTGACGGTAGCGCATGGTTTCGGTTGGCTGGCCGCGGCGGATTTCGCGTCCAGGCGCGGATTGCCGTTGCATTTGATTGTTCACGATGACTGGCCGCGTGTGGCCACAGTGAGAGCAGGGTTCCGCGATTGGCTTGAGGAGAACTTCGCGCGTGTTTGCCGTCAGGCGCAGTCGTTGCTTTGTGTTTCGCCGGCGATGTGTGCGGCTTACGAGAAGCGTTATAGCGTGTCTGCCGAAGTGCTTTATCCCGTCCGATCGATCGATTGGGCCGACTTTGCAGCACCGCCGGCGCGAGTGGGCCAGAGGCGAGACGATCGACCGTTCACGATCGCGTTTGCTGGCAGCATCAATTCCAGTGGTTACATTCAAGCGTTGCTCGCGTTGCAGGACGCGGTGATGGCCATCGGGGGACGGTTGCTGATCTTTGGACCACTAACCGCGGATGAAGCGCACCGCTGTGGCTTGGATGCTCAGCACACGATAGTTCGTGGACTCGTCAGCGCTACTGAGCTGATGGTGCACTTGCGCGAAGAGGCCGACGCCCTCTTCGTTCCGATGTCCTTTCGTCTATCGGATCGGTCGAACATGGAGTTGGCATTTCCGAGTAAGTTGGCTGATGGCACGGCTGTCGGTTTGCCGCTGATCATCTATGGCCCACCGTACTGTTCGGCCGTTGCATGGGCGAGGCAAACCAGCGGAGTTGCCGAAGTAGTAGACACGGACCAGCGCACGGATTTAACCCAGGCTGTGACGCGACTCGCAACGGATCCCGCGCGGCGACTCGCCTTAGCTAAAGCCGCATTGGCAATCGGCCGGCGGTATTTTGCGCACGCAGCGGTGCAAGAGGTTTTCGATCGCGCGATCACAACCAGTCCCGCTTTGCGAGCTCGAGTTTGAAGTCTCTTATTAACCGGACGGTCGTTGGTTTGTTTAGAAGCGTTCCCATACGCGCCGCGCGACACGCGCTCTTCCTCGCGCAGAGCCAGCCCGAACTCTCCGATCGCTGGGGCTACCACATTCGCCCGATTCATTACTACGAGCCACTGCCCGACTTCCGTTCGATCACTCATGAGCAGACGCAACGCAAACGCGCTTTTCCCGCCATCGACTTTCGGCGCAACGCGCAACTGCATCTGCTGCGCGAACTCGAGCCCTATGCTCTCGAACTGCGCGAGACTGACGAACTCGTCAACGATTACTTCAGCGGTCTCGACGCCGTCGTTTACTACTCACTGATTCGCCAGCTAAAGCCGCGGCGAATCATCGAGATCGGCGGCGGTTACTCAACCCGCATGGCAGCCAAAGCGCTCGCTGCCAATCAGAGCGGCCGGCTCACCTGTATCGAACCGTATCCCGACGACCGGCTAAACGGTGCGCGCGTTCACCTGGTCACAAAACGCGTGGAAGAACTCGACGTCTCTTTCTTCTCCGCACTCGAACCCAATGACATTCTGTTTATCGACTCCAGTCACACGGTGAAGTTTGGCAGCGACGTCTGTTACGAGTTTCTCGAAATTCTGCCGGCGCTCAAACGCGGCGTGTGGGTTCACGTCCACGACATCTTTTTTCCGCAGGATTATCCGGCGGAGTGGTTATTGAAGCGGCGTTTGGCGTTGAACGAGCAATACCTCCTCGAAGCGTTTCTGTCTTTCAATCACGATTTCCAAATCGCGCTGGCAAACCACTGGCTTCACCTCGAGTGCCGAAACGAGGTGGCGCGTCTCTGGCCCACAACTGTTTCGGCTAAGCCTGGTCCGTCGAGTTTTTGGATGAAGCGAGTCACATGATTGAGCCGCAACCGATCTCAGCCATCATCGCTACGGTCGGCCGGCCGGATTTACTAAGGCTCTGTCTCGATAGTCTCACCAGACAAACAGTGCCTGTGACCGAAGCGGTGATCGTTCATTGCGGAGACGATCAGGAAACAGCGGCGCTGACGAGCGATCCGTGTTGGTCCGCAGCAGGAATGAGCGTGCGCTACTTTCATTATCCAGAACGAAACTGTGCGCAACAGCGCAACTTTGCCATTCAGCAAGCGCGGTACGACAACTTGCTGCTGGTTGATGACGACGTGGAAGTCGAGCCGCATTGGGCCGGAGAATTGTTCAAACCGATCTGGGCCGATCCAAGCGTAGGCGCCACGATGGGCCGCCTCGTCAATCAACCGATGGCCACGCCGACATTGTTCTGGCGAATCTATCGCACAATACTGCACGGTCGAGTAAAAGGATTTGCGCCGGGACGATTAATCGGCGCCGCACTCCCAAACGGCTTTCCCACCACGGCCGCGGAGCCTATCGCGTGCGAATGGATCGGAGGTGGAGCGAGTGCGTTGCGGCGCGAAGCGTTCGAAGCAGTCGGCGGTTTCGCCTCGTTCTTCGAGGGCAGCTCACCGGGTGAGGATCTGGATTTGGGATTTCGCCTGAGTCGCGGCTGGAAGGTGTACTACGTGCCGTCCGCCCGCTGCATACATCATCAGGCGCCGAGCGGCCGCGAAGCGTCGGACCAACATCAGTATCTCTCGATGCGATCGCGGTTTGGCATTCTAACGTTCACCATGAGAAAGAAACGCTACGTTGCTCTGGCGCATATCGCGTTGTGGGCACTCGTGCAGTTCTTGAGTGAAGTGGCAAGCCTGCGTCACGGAGTTTTGCGTTCAGATCTGCCGCGCGCATGGTCGGGACGGCTGCGCGGATTTTTTTCCTGCCTCACGGCTACAAACGCACGCTGATAATGCCGTCGCAGACACTCGTCGTAGCTGATTATCCAATTGGTCACGCAAGCGGTTTTGGTGAGACGCTTTATAACCTCTTCGACGGTTTTCCTGCGGACAAACTTTGGACGGCTCATCCGTCGCACATCGTCACGGCGGCCGGTAAGACACGGGCGGAATCAATCAAGCTTCCTTCACCATCACGACCGCAGTGGCTGCCGCACCGATTGTCGCTTGCTTACTATCCATTTCTGAAAGTGAGCCAGTTTCGCGCAGCCAGAGAAGCTGTTCGAACACTGCGCGACGTCGTGGAAAGAAACTCAATCAAGAACCTGCTGGTGATCCCGGTAAGTCCCTGGATTCTTAATGCCGCGCTTGCCTTGCACAAGCAGTGTCCGCAGTTGAACCTCGTCGTTTACGTGATGGACGACTGGCAGGGACATCACGAGTGCTACAAACTTCCTTACTCACCGTGGCGTCAACGATTGCTCGTGGAGGTGATCGACCGCGCTAATGTGCGGTTCGCCGTATCGCGTGAAATGGCCGCGCATTACGAAGAGAGGTTTGGTAAGAGTTGGCTCGTCGTACACAACGGAGTTGCAAACGCTGTCTCGCCAAACGAAGCAACTGCGTCGGGGAACATGACGCAAGTCTTGCTCGCCGGCGACGTCAACATTTTTCGCTTTGACGCGGTGCTGGCGTTCGCAGAGGCGATCGAGCGTCACAATCGACGCGGCGCAGATTCGATCGTTTTAACTGTGATGGGCGAAGTCGCTGACGAGCATCGCCGATCATTGTCTGACTTGCGGGCGGTCAAGCTCTTGAATCGGCAGTCTCATGACTCATGTCTTCGTGCGATGAAAGCGGCGAGCCTCCTTTATCTGCCGCTCGCGTTTGGCAAACAGTCGGCACGGATCTCGCGCTACTCATTGCCAACCAAACTGCCTGAATATCTCGCGTCCGGAAAGACCGTTTTATTTCATGCGCCGAAAGACTCCGCAGTGTATCGCGTTGCCGAACGCTACGATCTGAACCCAAGATTGGCCACGATCGATCGCGACGCGCTGGATGAGTTTGTCGCGTCATGGTCCAAGTCTAGCTGCAATAGTAACGACGGCACTCTCAAGGCCAAACGAGCCTTGCAGGAAGAATTTGATCTGCAGCGACTCGCGACGAGCTTTCAGGCGGCGTTTGCCTGAACCGTTATGAAGTGCAGGATCTGCGAAAGAGAAACAGAAGCGTTCATGCAGATCCCGACTAGCGATCTCGACGAACCGTTTCTCGATCCTGCGTTGCGCCACTATTTGCCCAAACTCAAGCTGCGACGCTGCGTACGGTGCGGTTGTCTTTGGGCTGACGACGCGCGTCAGGATGATGGAGTCCTCGCGGGCGCGTATGAGCGTGTGAGCGCGTCTTACTTCGACTCACAGCCCTGCGATCCGCGGTCCACCCGCTTCTACGGAAAGCTCGAAGAGGCGATGAGGCGATACGTTAACGGCCGCACGATCCTCGATGTCGGCTGTGGAGATGGCGTTTTCTTGTGCGCGTTATCGGATCAATGGACCAAGCGCGGGCTCGAACCAAGTGCGTCGGGTGCGCGTCTCGCCCGGCAGCGAAATCTCGACGTTGATTGCGGCACGCTCGATACTGCCAACACGCGACAAGAGGCTGACGTGATCTCCGCACTCGACGTCATCGAGCACGTGATCGATCCACACCGGTTTATCGACTCCTTCAAGCGCCACCTGCGACCCAAAGGTTTTTTGTTATTGCTGACCGGCGACGTTGATTCGTATCCGGCCAGCGTTGCTGGTCCATGGTGGTCGTATCTGCGCTGGTGTGGTCACATCTCGATATTCTCGCGTTCCGGTTTGCGCAGGTTGCTGGAGGCGCACGGCTTTGAAGTGGTCCACTGGCGGCGTTGCGAGCATCCCTCGAGTCCCGGCGCCATCGCGTGGTGGCGCGTGCGCCTGTTGGAGCCGGCGCGGCGCGCCCTGGGCCGGAACAGATCGTGGTATCCGTTCTGGCAGGATCATCAACTGGTAATCGCACGGCTTAAGTAGAGCTCAAGGCAATGGGACGTAGTTGGGTATTCCTCGGCGATAGCTTAACGGAAGGCGTCGGCTCTCGCCGGTTTAGTCACGTTACGGAACTCGTGCAGCAACTACGTGCGAAGGGTTGTCCGCGTTGTGCAAAAGTACACGAGTTTCGTCTACGGTCGATCGACGCTGCGGCAAATCAACAGATTGATTTCAACGTCGCTGGTTGGTTGAACCTAGGCCGGCGCCACGATCCTTCAGACTTGTGGCTGTGGAATCTCGCTTGTGAAGGAAAGACGATCGATTCCGATTTCGCGTGGCTGCCGTTGATCGCCGCACTCCGTCCCGAATCGGTGGTGATCTTTCGCGGCAGTTTGGAAAGTGTCATTCGTCCGGCAGTGCTGCGGGACAACGGTTGGCCGTGGTGGGTGCCGAGTTCGTGGCGTGGTTACGCCGCGATGGATCCGCGCTGTTACTTCAGCACGACGTGGTGGCGCAAGGCAAAACAGGCGAGCGTCGATGGGTTGAAACAGAAGGTGCGCCTGAAGTTGCTCGCACAGCGTGAAGGAAGCCCGCTGATGGACGCGGATGTGTTGGCTGCGCAGCTCGCTTCGTTGCTGAAAGAACTGCACGCGTTGAGCGCGCGCGTGCTCGTGCTGGGATTGCTGCCTGTTAGTGAAGAATGTTTTCCGGGTTCACCGCAGCACTTCGAGAGCGTCAATACAAAACTCAGCTCGGTAGCCGAAGCCGAAGGCGCCGAGTTCTTCGACTGGGGTGCGCTGCTGGCCGAGCGAGGACGGCACGAAGATCTTTTCTACCGAGACACTTTTCATCCTAACGCA
>DASXXL010000023.1:0-2109 GCA_036503085.1 Pyrinomonadaceae bacterium
CATCGACGACGTCATCGCCGATATCGAACAGGCACTCAGCGCATGATCACAATTCCGGAAAAACAGTTGGCGGAGATTCGCGAGCACGGCGTGCGCGATTATCCGTACGAGTGCTGTGGTCTTTTACTCGGCCGTTACACCGCGGAGCGCAAGATCGTGAGCGAGACTTACCCGATTTCAAACGCGCGTGAAGAAAGCGCCAAACGCAATCGCTTCCTGATCACGCCCGACGAACTGCTGCGCGGCGAACGTTACGCGCGCGAAAACGATTTGGAAGTCGTCGGCTTTTATCATTCGCATCCGGATTCGCCGGCGGCGCCGTCGCAGTACGACCTCGAGCACGCCTGGCCCACGTATTCATACATCATCGTCTCGACGAGCGCGGACGAAGCGCGGGACCTCTTCTCGTGGGAGCAGGAGTCCGATCGTTCGCGTTTCAACCAGGAGGAAATTCAATGTCAGTAACGATCACCATTCCGGCGCCGCTCAGACAGTTCGCGGGCGGCCAGTCGCAGATCGCGGTGGAAGCGAAGACCGCGGGCGAGGCGCTCGATCTGCTCACCTCACAACACTCAGCGTTACGCCGTCATCTCTTCAACGATCAGAACACGCTGCGCAACTTCGTAAACGTTTATCTGAACGACGAAGACATTCGCCACGCGTCGGGGCCGGCCACGCCGGTGAAAGACGGCGACACGATCATGATCGTACCGTCGATCGCGGGCGGTGCGGTGATCGAATCGGAAGTGGGCCAAACACTGCCGGAGCTTTCGCACGAAGAGATTCTGCGCTACAGCCGTCATCTGATCATGCCGGAAGTCGGGATGCAGGGTCAGCGCAAGCTGAAAGCGTCGAGCGTGCTGATGATCGGCACGGGCGGTTTGGGCGCGCCGGTTGGTATGTATCTCGCCGCGGCTGGTGTGGGCCGCATCGGCATCGTGGACTTCGACGTGGTCGAGGAATCGAACCTGCAGCGACAGATTATTCACGGCACGAAAGATCTCGGCCGGCGCAAGATCGAGTCGGCGCGCGATCGTCTGCGCGATATCAATCCGCATATTGAGATCGAGACGCACGAGTCGCGTTTGACGAGTCACAACGCGATGCAGCTCTTTCGTAACTACGACATCATCGTCGACGGCACCGATAACTTTCCGACGCGCTATCTCGTCAACGACGCGTGCGTGTTGAGCGGCAAGCCGAATGTTTACGGGTCGATCTTCAGGTTTGAAGGACAGGCGAGTGTGTTCTGGGCGGAAAAGGGTGCGTGTTACCGCTGCTTGTATCCGGAACCGCCGCCGCCTGGACTCGTGCCTTCGTGCGCCGAAGGCGGTGTGCTCGGCGTGTTGCCTGGGATTGTCGGCGCGATTCAGGCGAATGAAACGATCAAGATCATTCTCGGCGCGGAAGATCTGCTGATCAATCGGCTGCTGCTGTTTGATGCGTGGCCGATGAAGTTTCGTGAGTTCAAACTAAGAAAAGATCCGAAGTGTCCGGTCTGCGGTGAGAATCCGACAATCACCAAGTTGATCGATTATGAAGAGTTCTGCGGAGTCGCGCCGCATCAGCTTCCACCGGCGGATTCGAAGCTCGAAGAGATCAGCGCGACTGAGTTGAATGCGCGGCGTTTGCGTGGCGACAAGATTCAGATCGTCGACGTGCGCGAGCCGCACGAGTTTGAGATCGCACGCATACCGGGAACGAAGTTGATCCCGTTGGGCCACGTTGTGACGCGCATGAACGAAATCGATCCGAACGTAGAAACGATCGTTCACTGCAAGGGTGGCGTGCGCAGTGCGAAAGCGATCGAAGCATTGAAGCGCGCGGGCTTCTCAGGCCGTCTGATCAACTTAAAGGGCGGCATCACGGCGTGGTCCGAAGACGTCGATCCGCGCGTCGCGAAGTATTGACGCTATTTGGCTTTGCCTCGAAATCACCAGGCGCTCTTCTCTGTGCAGCCTGCGTGTCCTCTGTGTCTTGTATGTTGAGTCAGCAAGTTATAGCTTGCATCGGGTGTGACAGATCGTTTGTGTCATGGTCGTGTAAAGACCGTCGCAGAGCTTGGGTCGACACACCCTTTTTCCAAACTAGCCCGAACAGTTGCCGGGG
>DASXXL010000024.1:0-5293 GCA_036503085.1 Pyrinomonadaceae bacterium
TAACGTTCGTGGAATGTTACTGCGCGGGGACGGAGAACTTCATCACATGATCGCGGGCGACGACGAAGAGTTCGTTCTTGTCGTTGAAGACCATCCCGAAGGCAACTCCGTTTAAGTCGATGAGATTGAGGTAGCGGCCGTTGGCGTCGAAGACCTGGATTCCTTTCATGTCGCCGACGTACACGCGGCCGTAGCCGTCGACGGCGATCGAATAGGGCGCGCGAAACTGGCCCGCTTGATCGCCGTCGCCGCCAAAGCGCGTCACAAACTTCCCATCGCGCGCGAACTTGAAGACCGCATTGTTGAATCTGCCCAGAGCGTAGATATTGCCGGCGCCGTCAGCCGCAACTCGCGTATCCAATTCTGAATCGCCGCTGGCGCTGCTGATCGCGGCCGGAATGGTCCTGATCAGTTTGCCGTTCGGATCGAAAGCGACGATGTCGTCGCGATTGCTCTGCCAGGCAGCTACCAGTCCGCCGTCGGGCGTGGTCGTCACGTCGTCGAAGCCGTTGCGTTCGTATGACACTTGGCCGAGCTTCTCGCCTGTCTCGCCGCGATAACGTTCGATCGCTCCGCCGTGCACGAGGTAGAGCGTTCCTTTGCGATCCGCTGCGAGCCCGCGCAGGATTGTCTTGCGATCGCCGATGGTCCATTGCGTGATGAACTTGCCGTCAGCGTCGAAGACTTGAATGCGCCCGCCGGTGTACTCGCCCACGTAGATTCGTCCCGCGCCGTCGACGCCGATGCTGCGCGCGTCCGTAAACATTCCCGGACCGATTCCCTCGCTGCCGAAGTCGAGCAAGACAGTGGCGAACGTGTTCTTGTTTGTTTTCGCAGGCGGATTCGTGCGCGGCGGCGGATTGTAGATTTCCTTGACCTTGACTGTGTGGTCACCCGAATAGAAGGCCGGAACGAGCGCACCGGCCGCGGCGAGACCGCCGATGATTAGACCGATCAGGGGAATGGCCAGCACGAGCCAGATCCACTTCGGAAACTTGCTGCCTGAAGCATCGCCGAACTGAATACGTATCACTTGCGCGGGACGGCCCGCGAGCTCGTCCGGGGTCATCAACTGGCTGTGACAGTAATCGCAGCGCACGGTGCGTCTCGCGTTGCTGAAATCCGCGGACGGCTCGAACGTCACCGGGGCACCACACTTGGGGCAGTCAAATGTTTGCGGCATTATGGGAGCCAACTATATACCAAAAGCCCTGCGCCGAGTTCGATGAAAAATCAGATGGACGTCAACACTTATCTCAAACGCATCGACTACGACGGCCCCGTCGAGATTTCCGCTGAGACGCTGCGCAAGCTGCAAGTTGCGCATCTCTTCAACGTGCCTTTCGAGAATCTGAGTATTCACGCGAGCGAACCGATAGTGCTCGACGATGAAGCTCTGTTTGCGAAGATCGTCGAGCGACGGCGTGGCGGATTTTGTTATGAGGCGAATGGTTTGTTTGCGGCGTTGTTACGCGCGCTTGGTTTTGACGTAAGCATGTTGTCCGCGGAAGTCGCGCGTGGCAACGGACAGTTCAGTCCGCCGTTCGATCACATGGCGTTGTTGGTGAACCTGGATAGACGTTGGTTAGTTGATGTCGGTTTCGGCGACTCGTTTCTCGAACCATTACTGCTCGATACAACCAGCGAACAGATCCAGGGCGACCACGCGTTTAAGATCGAGTCCGAAGGACAATATCGCGTGGTGTCTCGTCGCAACGGCGAAGAGTGGGAACCGATGTATCGCTTCACTCTCGAGCCTCATGAATTCGCCGACTACGAAGAGATGTGTCGCTTTCACCAAACCTCGCCGCAATCTCATTTCACTCAGAATCGTATTTGCTCGCGCGCAACTCCCGCAGGACGAATCACTCTCAGCGGAACGCGCTTGATCTTCACGACAAATCAGGGACGAGAAGAACGTCTGCTCGACAGCGCGAACGAATACGAAGAAGTGTTGCGCGATCAGTTTGGCATAGTAAATTAAAATCTTGATATTTCATTTCCCTGGGCGTATCCTCCCACACACTCATTTCAAAGCGTGCCGGCCTCACGCGGCTAGTCACCTTTGATCATTCCCGGCTAAACATTTTCAGCGTTGCCCAGATTGACTCCCGAACTGTAATTCCCCCGGACCTAAACAACGCCTAGGTGTTCCAAAAAGGAGATCATGATGTTTAGAGTTTTGTTTCTCACTATAGCCCTCGTGTTGACTCAAGTCGGACCCGGAGTCGCAATGACGTTATCCATACCGTTGCGACAAATGCGGCCTTACCCATCGTTCCTCGTGAAGATGGGCGTCGCCCCCGTGATGGCGGATTTTACGCCCGCCAACTCGTCCGCGTTCGCCACCGCGATCACGAATTCAACCGGCGGCGACACGATCACATTAACTGCGGGCACAACTTACACTGGCCCATTCACACTCAAGAGCGGACTCACTTCCACCGTGACCATTCGCTCATCGAACCAAGGCTCGCTGCCCGGCACCGCCAAGCGCGTGACCAGCAGCGATCGCTCGAACATGCCGATCATCGTGTGCAGCAATTTCAACAACGACCCCTGCTTCCACACGACCGGCAACGATGCCGACAACTGGCGTATCACCGGACTCGATCTGCGTCAGGCAAGCGGCGTCACACAGGACGCCGGAATGATTGTCATCGGTGACGCAGCGGAAACCACGTCGGCGAATACGCCAAACAACATCGAGATCGATCACAACTGGATTGAGGCGACGGAAGCAAACGCCGCCCGCGGCCTGTTTCTTAACGGCCGCAATATCAACGCTCACGACAACTATATCGCCGGATTTCGCAGGGACGGCCTTGAGTCGCAGGCGATCCTGCTGATGGGTGGTCCTGGACCAGTGACGATCGACAACAACTACATGAGTGCCATCGGTGAAGTGTTTATCAGTGGCGGCGGCGCTGCGGGCATTCTTCCCGGCGACCTGACTTTCACGCGCAACTACGTGGAAGCGCCGCAGAAGTACAACCCGTGGAACCCGTCGGCATTCGACGCCAACGACGTGGAAGGAAGTACGAATCTCACGGTTTCCTCAAGCGGAACGACGGTGACGAGCGCAGGCCACGGTTGCCCTGTTTCCCCGAGCACTTGCATACGAGTGCTCAAGCTTACGTCTGGCCCACAAGCAGGTGAGACTCGGACAGTTTCCAGCGCTCCCAGCTCAAGCACGCTGACGCTCGAACAAGCGTTCAGCGCCAACCAGAGCAGCGTTTCAGCGACTCTATACAGGCCGTGGACCGCGCACAAGAATAACTTCGAGATCAAGTTTCTGGCGGGCACTGCAAACCTCATCGAAGGCAACATTTTCGATGGCGCGTGGGTCATGGCCCAGAATGGAAACGGCCTGTTGCTTACTGTCCGCACTCAACAAGACGCAACGCCGAGTGCGACGATTCAGAACACGACGGTCCAATACAACTGGTTTCGTCACTTCAACCAGTTTTTGACAGTCCTGTCTCCCGACGACGAAGGAACCGGGCATGGTGTGGCCATGGATAATGTAGTGGTCAAGCACAATCTCGTCGAACCCGCCTACCAATTTTCCGGCTACGGTCTGCAAACAGGCGGACCTACAGACACCATCAGGGTTGCTACGTTTCTCGGAAACTCCGCGACCACACACGGCACCGACGTGTGGTTTCAGCACAACACAGTCTACTCAGCGAAGAACGTCGCGACCGTTAACATCTTCGACGGTAACACCAGCGGCGACTGGATCAACTACAAAAACGAAAACAACCTCTACGCGCTCGACAATACGTTCGGCGGTTTCTTTGCCTCCGGAGGCGCAACCGGAACCACTGCGCTCGACGCGTGGTGCAATGGATCGGGAAACTACAGCGCCGTCAACAACACGTTTCAGAACCAAAGCACCACCGGGTATCCCACCGGAACGTTCTCCGAAACGAGCGCTGCAAATTTTGGTTTCAACAGCGTCGCGAATCTCGACTTCAAGTTGACGAGCGGGTTGTATCGCGCCGGACAAACACGGCAGGCATCCGACGGCACCGATCGCGGCGCGGACATTGACACGCTCTCGACGAAGATCGGCGCGAGCAGCAATGCTTACTCGAGCGCGACGTTCAAAGTTATCACCGGTGATTGGACCGGCGGCGGCACGTTGCTCGCGAAGGCCGGCACTTTTACCGGTTCGGGCAGCACGGGAAATCAGTCGATCACCGGCGTCGGATTTCAGCCGAAGGTTGTGCTGTTCCGTTATAACTTGCAGACCAGCACCGGCTCAGGCGCGGATTCTGTAATCGGTTTCGGCGTCGGTGTTTCTTCGACTGATCGGAGAGTGTCCGGTGACTACTCAAACAACAATCTCAGTACCTCGAACCACGCCGCGTGGAACCAGGATACGTACTGCATCTATGGCCCAAGCGGCACTCCGCGTGCTGATTTCGTTTCGGTGGATTCGGACGGCTTTACGATCAACTGGGGCAACGCCAGCTCCATGATTGTGTCGTACCTGGCGCTTGGTGGAGACGGTCTCACGAACGTCAAGACCGGCGCCGCTTCCGCGAAGACCACTACCGGAAATCAGTCGTACACAGGCGTAGGTTTTCAACCGACTGCGCTAATCGTGTTTGCTGGTAAGTTTTCTACTTCGCCGCTCGATCAATCAA
Organism: Pyrinomonadaceae bacterium; assembly: GCA_036503085.1. Taxonomy (GTDB): domain Bacteria; phylum Acidobacteriota; class Blastocatellia; order Pyrinomonadales; family Pyrinomonadaceae; genus PSRF01. The sequence continues at coordinate 4,656 of DASXXL010000024.1, forward strand.
CGAACGGTAGTGGTCTCTTTGGCTTTGCGACGAGTTCCAGCGCGCGCGGGATGGTCGCCTGGCGCAATCAGAACGGCAGCAATCCCCAAGTCGCCAAGCATCGACAATCGACGCAGCGCATCCTCAGCACGACCACTACGTTCACTGAAGCCGACTGTGTCTCATTCGACTCAGACGGGTTCACGTTGAACTACACGACTGCGGGAGGCTCTGCCGACGTCTTTTACTACCTCGCCTTGCGCGGACCGCAAGTGAAGGTCAGTTCGTTTAATCAGGCGACGTCTACGGGCAATCAATCGTTGACCGGCGCGGGGTTCACGCCCAAAGCGGCGATCATGATGTCCGCCAATGACGTTTCCGGAAACAACGACGCCGCACAGGCGAATGCGCGCGTGAGTTTTGGTTGGACGACGGGAACGAGTGCGCGGTCGAGTTTCTGGATTGGCGAAACAGACAACGTCAGTCCGACCGTTGCGTACCGCAATCTCGACAGCGCGAAATTGATAAAGATGATGACGGAGAGCGCCTCGCCCACCGTCAACGCGGCCGCGGATCACGTGAGCTTTGATTCCGACGGCCAAACAATCAACTGGTCCACCGCCGACTCCACCGCACGACAGATATTAGTGCTGTGGCTT
>DASXXL010000025.1:0-3098 GCA_036503085.1 Pyrinomonadaceae bacterium
CCCCGGCAACTGTTCGGGCTAGTTTGGAAAAAGGGTGTGTCGACCCAAGCTCTGCGACGGTCTTTACACGACCACGACACAAACGATCTGTCACACCCGATGCAAGCTATAACTTGCTGACTCAACATACAAGACACAGAGGCACAGAGAAGAGTGCGCTCCTTGAGTTTTGGGGCAAAGCTGTGCTCATGCGAGATCAAATAACAGCACTTCCGCATCTTCTTCCGCGCGGATGCGCAGACTCGACTCGCCGATCGCTACTGCGCCATCGCCCTGATCTGCTCGCTCACCGTTAACGTCGACCGCGCCGCGCGCGACCTGAAGCCACGCGTAACGTTGCTGGTCCATTGCGTGCTCGACTTCGCCACCCGCCGGCAGGATCGACGCAAACAAGCTCACATTTTGATGCACTTGCACTGTGCCTTCGCGGCCATCTTCGGAAGCAATCAATCGCAACTGCCCGCGACGTTCGTCTTCGGTGAACGCTTTCTGCTCGTAACCCGGCTCCAGCCCGACCGTATTCGGCAAGATCCAGATCTGCAACAGGTGCACGCGCTCGCTATCGGACGCGTTTTGCTCGCTGTGCCTGACGCCCGTGCCCGCGGTCATGCGCTGCACGTCGCCGGGACGAATCACGGATCCGTTGCCCATGCTGTCTTCGTGCTTGAGCGCGCCTTCGAGAATGTAAGTGATGATCTCCATGTCGCGGTGGCCGTGCTTGGGAAAGCCGCGCCCGGCCGCCACGAAGTCTTCATTGATCACGCGCAGATTGCGAAAGCCCATGTAACGCGGGTCGTAATACTGATCGAACGAGAACGTGTGATAGGTGTTCAGCCAACCGTGATCGAAATGCCCGCGCTCGTTGGAACGTCTGATCGTGATCATTGCTACTCTTTCTTGTGCCTCTTGTGGCTACAAACCCAAACCTTCCTCGTGGGCGACGAACACCGTCGCCAACTCATTCAAGCCTTCCGCGTCCTGATCGTCGAAGCGGCCGATCAGCGGACTATCGAGATCGAGCACACCCAACAAACGTTCGCCGTCAAACAACGGCACGACGATCTCCGAGTTCGACGCAACGTCGCAAGCAATGTGTCCGGGAAACTCGTGCACGTTGGGCACGATGATCGTTTCCAACTGCTGCGCCGCCACGCCGCACACGCCCTGGCCCATCGGAATGCGAACGCACGCCGGATTGCCCTGGAATGGACCAAGCACAAGCTCGTCGCCGCGCAAAAAATAAAAGCCAGCCCAGTTGACGTTCGGCAACGAATTGAAGAGCAACGCGCTGAAGTTCGCGGCATTGGCGATGAAGTCGTGTTCGCCTTTCAGCAAGCTCATCAGTTGCACGACGAGACTCGCGTAGAGTTTCGCCTTCTCGCTTTGCTTTCCGCGCGCGGGTTGTTTCTTTTTCGCGCGCTTCGTGGCGGTTTTTTGTTTTGCAGCCGCGCGTTTCGTCGCCGGCTTTGGCTTGGTCAAAACGGCCGTCATGGCTGATGCGGGTCCTCCGTGACAGAATTGGTCCTGAGACTGATCACCACCGATTTCGAAACGGGCGTGTTGCTCTTCTCGGCCACGTTTCGCACCGGCACTAAAACGTTTGCTTCGGGAAAGTAAGTCGCAGCGCAACCGCGCGGAATGTCGTAAGGCACGACTGCAAACTGCGGCGCGACGCGTTCTTCGCCGTCGAAGTGACTGACGAGATCGACGAGCTGCCGCGCACGCAATCCCGCCGCCGCGATGTCCTGCTGATTCAGAAAAACCACGCGCCGGCCGTCGTGAATACCGCGATAACGATCGTTCGCGCTGTAGACCGAAGTATTGAACTGATCGTGACTGCGAATGGTCATCATCAGAAACTGACCGGGCTCGAGTTTGTGCTCGGGCAGCGGGTGAACGGTGAACATCGCTTTGCCCGTCGCGGTCTTGAACACGCGTTCGCGCGGGCCGTTCGGCAGATGAAACCCGCCAGGCTCGCGCACGCGCGCATTGTAATTCTCGAAACCGGGCACGACGCGCTCGATCGCATCGCGGATCAGATCGTAGTTTGACGCTAACTGGTCCCAATCGACCGTCGTGCGATGTTCGAACGTCGCCTTCGCAAGACGCGCGACGATTTGCGGTTCGCTCAGCAACTCCGTCGATGCGGGCTCGAGTGAACCGCGCGAGATTTGCACGACGCCCATCGAGTTCTCAGTGGTTACGAACTGTGATCCACTCGCCTGCATATCGATCTCGGTCCGGCCGAGGCACGGCAGAATCAACGCGGTGTCGCCGGCTATCAAGTGCGAACGATTCAACTTCGTCGAGACGTGAGCCGTCAAGCGGCAACGGCGCAATGCATCGCCCGTGAAGTCAGTGTCGGGCGTCGCGGAGAGAAAATTTCCACCGAGAGCGAAGAAGACTTTCGCTTGTCCGCCGTGCATCGCCTGAATCGATTTCACGGTATCGAGACCGTGATTGCGCGGCGGCTCGAAACCAAACTCCGCGCCGAGCCGATCCAGAAACACATCCGTAGGCCGCTCCCAGATGCCGACAGTACGATCGCCTTGCACGTTGCTGTGACCGCGCACCGGACAAAAACCCGCGCCGGGTTTTCCCACCTGACCGCGCAGCAGCATCAGGTTTACGACCTCCTGAATGTTTGCCACAGCGTTGCGATGCTGCGTCAGCCCCATGGCCCAACAGAAGATCGTGCGCTCCGACTTAGCAAAGATCTCCGCCGCCTCTTCGATCAAATTCCGCGCGACTCGCGCTTGCGCAACAATCTCCTCCCAGGAAACTTGCTCCAGCGCCGTCACAAACTCCTGAAAGCCGAGCGTGTGCTCGTCGATAAACTCTTTATCCAACGCGCCGCGCGCGAGGACGCCTTTCGAAATCCCTTTCAACAACGCCACGTCGCCATTGATCCGCACTTGCAGAAAGAGATCCGCCAGCTCTGTTCCTGGTCCAAGCAACCGAAAAACCTCCTGCGGATGCTTGAAGCGCGTCATCCCGACTTCCGGCAGCGGATTGATATGCACCAGCTTGCAACCGTTTCGCTTCGCGCGTTGCAGCGACGTCAACATCCGCGGATGGTTCGTGCCGGGATTCTGACC
>DASXXL010000026.1:0-9311 GCA_036503085.1 Pyrinomonadaceae bacterium
GAGGTGCCGAAGGCAATCGTCGTTTTGAAGCAACCGGTAAAAACCGAAACGATACTCGACTACGTCGCGCAACGCGTCGCGCCGCACAAACGCATTCGCTATCTCGAGTGCGTCGAGAAAATCCCCAAATCGCCGTCCGGAAAAATTCTGCGGCGCGTGCTGGTGGAAATGGAAAGGGCGAAATGATATTTTTCGTTCGCGTGGTCAATGCCGAAATCGAGGAGGAATGACATGCATTTTCGTCGTTTACAGTTGGCGCTCCTGACTCTTCTGCTGACAGCTTCGCCTCTCGCCGCGCAGGTGCAAAAGAACGCGGGAAACTGGGCCGAGTGGGAAACCATCAGCACCGAGGGCGAAGAGTTCACTGTCACGATGCCAAAAAACCCGACCACGGAAACCGCCAAGTTCCAATATCACAAGTTTGAGCTCAACACGCGTCTCTACCTGGCGACGTCAGGCACGGGGCCAATCGTCGCAGTGGCGTCTTTCAGCGGTATCAAATCGAACCCGGCTGAATACACGGAATTCGCGCGCTTCAATTCTTATATCGACGCGTGGAAGGATTTCTTTCCGCCGAAAGTGCGAACTAAGGACACGGCGCTGACGAAGCTGGCCCTCGTGAGCAGTATGCCGTTTCACGGTCACACCGGCCGCTCGTACAAGATCACGATCGGCGAGCTCAGCGGGAGTTTGCAAGCGTTCGTCACCCGCAAACGCTTTTACGCGATCGTTTCGCTTAACACGAAAAAAGACGATGCGCTCGAACAAAAATTTCTGAGCTCGTTTGTGTTGCCCGAGCGCGGGCCTGATCCGCCAAAGAACGCGGCGACTGCTGAGAACCAGGTGGGCACGCAAGTCGCGTCCGAAGTTTCGCCGGACGGACAACAACAGCAACAGGCGAAGCCCGAGGGCGACACCGGCAGCACCGAACAGCCGGCGAATGCGGATCCGAATGCGGCCAACAACACCACGCCCGATCCGAGTGCGACGCCGAGTAACCAGGTGCCGCCACCGAAAGACCCGAATCAGAAACGTGGACCAATTTCCGGCGGCGTTTTGAACGGCAAGGCGATCTATCTACCGATGCCGGAAGTTCCTGCCGGCGAGACGGCGGGTGTGGTACTCGTGGCGGTGACAGTTGACGAACAAGGCACCGTGGTTGAGGCGCGTGCTGTTTCCGGCCCGGCACGTCTGCAACCAGCGGCTGTCGCGGCAGCGCGTCTAGCGCGTTTCTCGCCGACGTTGTTGATGGGTGAGCCAGTGCGAGTTACAGGCACGCTGACTTACAACTTCACGCGTTCGAACTGAACGCCAGCGAATTCTAAAAAAGAGAGAGAGTGCCGTATAACTGAATCTATGTCTTCGACTGCCACTTCCTGCCCAGCATGGTCCATACCCGGTTATCTTGAAGTTCGCAACGGACACCTGAACATCGACGGCGTTGATGCTTTGGAGTTAACGGCAAAGTACAACTCGCCGCTCTTCGTCTTTTCCGAACGCCGCATTCGCAACAACATCGCTCGTTTGCAACACGCCGCGAGTGTCGTCGATCGGCCGATCAAGTTTTGCTACGCGTCGAAGGCCAATTCAAATATGGCGATTCTCAAGGCCGTGCTCGAGTCGGGCATCGACGTTGAGGTAAACAGTGGCGGCGAGTTGTTCAAAGCCCTGCGCGTCGGCTTTCGGCCGGACCAAATCATTTTCAACGGCACGAGCAAGTCAGACGATGAGCTCGACGACGCCGTGCGCGCAGGCATCTACGCGATCAATATCGATTCGATCTACGAGATCGAGCTCGTCGAACAATCAGTGGAACGTTTGCGCGCGCGCGGCGAAGACGTTGCGCCGGCCCGTATCACGCTTCGTCTCGTTCCCGAGATCGGCACGCGCTCGCATCTCGGTCTGCAAACCGCGCTGCTCACTTCGAAGTTCGGCATCTCTTCGTCGGAAGTGCTTGCGGCATTTCGTCGTGGCCTGCAGAAGCCGGATCTCGTGCGCGTCTGCGGCATTCACATTCACGTCGGCTCGCAGACGCCCGACGTCGAACCGTTCGCCGAAGCCTTCAAAAGCATGTGGGAACATCTCGTAACGATTCACAACGAAACCGGCCACACGCTCGAACACATCAATCTCGGCGGCGGCATTCCCGTCAACTACCTCCGCGATCGTTCGCAAGCAGACGATCTGCCGGAACACGAGCGTGATATGCTCGGCGCGGAACTCGAACCCGCCGCGGTGCTGACTGAAGCTCTGCGCGTCGCGCGCGAATCAGCGCGCGCCGCGAACGCCGAGCACTTGTTGGACCAGGTCACGATCCTGCTCGAACCCGGACGCAGCGTCATCGCCGACGCCGGTCTCGTGCTGACGACGGTGCGCAATATTAAGACACGTCCCGAAACCGGCGATGTTTGGCTGCTCACCGACGCGGGCTACAACATCATGCTCTCGATGAACAATTACAAGTGGTATTACCACCTGATTTCCGCGTCGCGAGCTGATGCGCCTTATGCGCGCGATTACAAAGTGGCTGGTCCACTCTGCGATTCGGGCGACGTCTATTTCGATATCGAGCGTGAAGGACGTCTGCCCGACTATCGCAAACTCCCGGCGGATGTTCTTCCCGGCGAAGTGCTGGCCCTGCTAAACTGCGGCGCGTACTCGCTGGCGCAGATGTTTCATTACAACGGTCGGCCACTCCCTGCTGCGATCCTGATCGGTCGCGACGGCCAACCACATCCGATCCGCCGGCGGGACACTTACGAAGACCTGATCGCCAACGACACCGGCTACTAAATGCAAAGCGAACACACGCAACTGGTCCGCGGTCTCGGACTGATCGCGGCCATCTCGGTCAACGTCGCCAACATCATCGGCACCGGCGTGTTTCTGAAAGCGCGCGTGATCACGTGCAACGTCGGCACGCCCGGCAAGGCGCTGATGGTCTGGGTGTTTGCCGGTTTGCTTTCACTCGCCGGCGCGCTCACGTACGCGGAGCTGTTGGCGATGATGCCGCGCGCGGCGGGCGAGTATGGGATCATTCGCGATGCTTACGGCCGTCCGCTTGGTTTCATTTACGGCTGGACACAGTTTCTGATCGCGCGCGCCGCTTCAGCCGCTGCGCTCGCAGTGGGCTTTGCGATTTTTCTCAACGATCTGCTCGGCGGCGTATTGCGCCACGATTATCTGAGCTACACGTTGCCGGGTGGACACGTGCTTTCGTTTGGCCGGCTACAGTTAGTCGCGCTAGGCGCGATCATCATCACGACTTTGATCAACTGTGCGGCGGTGAGTGTGAGTGGCGGCGTGGCGAGCGTGCTCACGGGCATGAAGATCGTGTTGCTGGTTGCGCTCGGTCTCGGCGCGTTCTTTTATGGCGGCGGCAACTGGAGCAATCTCGCGCTGAGTAACGTGGGCGGCGCATGTGAAAACGTGCCGATCACCACCGGCGGCATGGCGGGGTTAGCGGCTGCGATGCTCGGCGCGCTTTGGGCCTACGATGGCTGGAACAACATCACGTTTCTGGCGGGCGAAGTGAAGAATCCGGCGCGCAATCTGCCGCTGGCTTTGATCGGCGGCGGCGTTCTCGTGATAGCGCTCTACCTGTTTGTGAACGTGAACTACTATCACGTGCTCACGCCGACGCAGATCGCGGACGTAGCTGCGTCGTCATCCGTGGCGGCTGAAGTAGTCAGAAGATTGTTGGGATCGCTGGCGGTCACGTTGATGGCCGCGGCGATGATGACTTCATCCTTCGGCGCGCTGCACGCCTCGATCCTCGCGACCGCACGCGTGCCTTACGCGTTGGCCAAGGATGGCTTGATCGTCAAGAGTCTGGCGAAGGTGTCGCCGCGAACGCACGTGCCAATCAGAGCGCTCGTCGTGCAGTGTGTTTGGGCTTGCGTCGTCGCGTTGTCGGGTTCTTACGACAACATCACGGATTACGCGATCTTTGCGCTGACGTTGTTTTACGCGCTCGTCGCGGCTTCGGTGTTCGTCTTCCGGCGGCGCTTGCCTGACGCGGAGCGCACGTATCGCGTGTGGGGTTATCCGTTCGTACCTGTCATCTTCGTCATCGTCTGCGTTTGGCTCATCGTGCAGACGATCTACAACACGCCGCACCAGACCGGCATCGGTCTGTTCCTGATCCTGCTCGGCGTGCCCGTCTACTACATTCTCGATCGGCGGCGACCTAAGTCGACCTGAATCAGGTCCGGCGACTTTCCTTCACTCGTTGCGAGTACGGCGGCGCCGTCGAGGCGATACGCGATCGACTCGCCTTGTTTGCGTTTGCCGAGATCGAAGCTCGTGGGCTTTTGTTTCCAGATCTCTTCGAATCTCTTCACCGTGTCCGGGAGTATCAGTTCGTAACCGCCGAAGTAGTCACAGAACGCAACGTGCCGGCCGTCAGGCGAGATGCTGCCGCCGGTAATCGCGCCGCCGAGCAGACTCGGCGTTTGCAGTTCCCCGATACGCTGCATCGTGATCCGATTGCCGCTGGTTAACGGCGCCCGGGCTTCATAGATGCTCGGCTTTGCGAACGGCGTCTTTGTGACGATGTAGAGGTTGCCGGTTGACGGATGGACCAGCAGCGCTTCGGCGTCGTGTTTGCCGTCGGGATAGACGAGACGAATCGCTTCGGCCGGTTCGGTGGCGCGCGGACGCTTTTTGGTTGTGTTCTTGTCAGCGGGGGTTAGCTGTGGTTCGAGAACGCGATAGATGACGATCTCATCGCGTACGCGATCGTTGTCGCCGGTGTCGCCGATATAAAGGTATGAGCGATTGAGTTGCGGGCCGGGGCCGGAGGCGATGTCTTCCCAGTCGCGATTCGTTGCGCCGGTGACGCGGAAGGTGCCGAGCGTGTTTCCGCGGGTGTCGATAGCGTAGATGAATGGACCATCGCCGGAGTCGTTATGCGTCCAGTACGTGCCCGGTGAGGTGTGCGACGCGACGAGGCCGCTGCTTTCGTTTATGTCATCGTTTTTTATCGCTGCAATCCGTGTTGGAGGGCCGTACCCCTGAAGTACTGAAACAAGGATTAACACGAAAAAGAACGGATACATTTATTGTTTGGCGGCGAGGGCGGCGCGGGCGACTTCTTTGTCGTCGAAGTGAAATACTTCGCGGCCGATGATTTGGTAGTCTTCGTGCCCTTTGCCCGCGATCAGGACGAGGTCGCCGGTGCGCGCTTCAGCGATGGCTTCGTAAATCGCTGCGGTGCGGTCGGAGATCTTGCGATAGGGTTTACCGGTTTTTTTGATGCCCTCTTCGGCGTCGCAGAGGATCTGCTCGGGATCTTCGGTGCGCGGATTGTCTGACGTCAGAATCACGACGTCGCTCAACGTGCCGGCCGCTTCACCCATCGGCGCACGCTTCGTGCGATCGCGATCGCCACCGCAGCCGAAGACAGTGATGATTTTTCCTTTGACGACTTCACGCGCGGTGCGCAACACGTTCAAGAGCGCGTCGTCGCTGTGCGCGTAATCGACGACGACCGAGAAATCGCCGTCGTGCGGCACGCGTTCGAACCGTCCGGGCGCGCCCGCGCAATTCTCCAACGCGGCTGTGATCACGTCGAGGCTGTAACCAAGTGCGAGTCCACTCGCGACCGCCGCGAGCGTGTTGTAAATGTGCGGCGCGCCGACCAGCGGCGAACGAAATTCGCGTTCGGTACCGGAAGTTAAGAGTTGAAACTTCATGCCTTCCAGCGAGAACTCTGCGTCATGTGCGGTGACGTCGGCGTGAGTCTTGACGGCATAACGAATCACGTCGAGACCTTCGCTTTCGAGCTTGTCGGCAAGTTCGACGCCATACGGATCGTCGACGTTAATCACGGAGTGACGCGGGCGCGAACCGAGACGACCGTCGAACAGACGCTGCTTCGCGTACCAGTAGTTCTCCATTGTCTGGTGGTAGTCGAGATGATCGCGCGTGAGGTTGGTGAAAACGGCGACCGCGTATTCGAGTTCGTCGCAACGATGAAAGTCCATCGCCTGCGAGGAACATTCCATCACCGCCGTGCGACAACCGATCTCGACCGCCTGGCGCAACAGCCGCTGCATGTCCGTGGCTTCGGGCGTGGTGCGATCGGCTTTGAAGCGCTCTTTGCCGAGGCGATACTCGACCGTTCCCGTCATCGCGACCAGCTCGCCCGCTGCTTCGGGAATCGAGGCGATCAGGTACGCGGTCGTGGTTTTGCCGTTGGTACCGGTGATCCCGGTGAGTTGGAGTTCGCGTGAAGGATGGCCCTGCACTTCCGCGGCGGCGAGCGCCATCGCGCGGCGAATGTCCGCGACCTGCAGCCACGCGCCGTTGAAGTCAGGCGGTGCTTCACGTTCGGACAACACACCGACCGCACCCTGCGCCATCACCTGCGGCACAAAACTGTGCGCGTCGAACAACGCGCCGGAGACAGCAGCGAACAACGCGCCTTTGCCCGTGCGGCGGGAATCATGACTTACGTCGGTGACGATCCGTGTTTCGTCACCGGTGAGTTGGGCGTCAGTGATTTCCGCGAGACGTTTGGTAGTTACCGATCTTTGCTCCACGAAGTTACTTTACCACCACCGCCGGAATATTTTGATCGCGCACCAGTTGATTGAACGCCGGCACGTCTGTCTTCATGATCTGCGAAAGCTTCGCCAGCTCGGCATCGATAGCCGCCACAAGCTCGTCGTAAACCGCGTACGACTGCGCGGTCGGCGCTGACTCCGCTCCGCCAACAACACCAGCCAGCGCGGCGAGTTTGTTATTCAACCGGATCGGGAAGTTCAACGGATCCTGACTGCTCTGGTTCTTTGTCTGATACAACGCCTCCTCGATCGCCGTCAGCTTTTTATTCAACGCCGTGCCCGCGTCGTTAATCGGCTTCGACTGCGAACCGACGCGCTTCAACAGGTCGTCAACCTGCTTGCGCACGTCGCGGATCTGAATGATCGCGTTGTTTGTCTCGCTTAGCTTGTCGCGAATCTTCAGATTCAACTCCAACTGCTTCGCATAATCCGCGGGCGTGGTCGTCAAACGCGGATCGGCCTTGACCTCGAAGTTCTGCGTGAGCGGCTTACCGTCGACCGTCAGCTTCACCTGGTATCTTCCCGGCGGAACCTTTGGTCCACGCGTCTCGCCCGCCCATAGGATCATGCCGGGAAAACGCACCGCATCCGCGTAACGCATGTCCCACACAAAACGATTCAAACCAACGTCGGTTGTGACGCGCGCCGGCGCCCCACGAAAGAAACCCTCTTCATCCGCCGGCGGCGTTTGCGGCTGTCCGGCTGAACCCGAAGCCTCACCCTCACGCGCGATCTTCTGCGTGAACTTCCTGATCGATTTGCCGTTCGGATCTAAAAACTCGACGTCGACCTCGGACGTGGGCCTCGATTTCAACGAGTAATACACGACCACGCCATTCGCCGGATTCCTGCCGAGGGTCGATGTCGGCGTCACCGGACCACCACCGCCGCCCGGCATGCGATAACTGTCTTTCGGTTGAAACAACCGCGTCTCAGTCACCGAATTGAGACCACCCGCATCGATCAATTGATGCAGCAATGGCAGGTCGTCGAGAATCCAGAACGCTCTTCCCTGCGTCGCCACCACGAGTTCCTGCTCACGCTTCTGAATCGCGAGATCCGTGATCGGCACGATCGGTAGATTCAGTTGCAACGACTGCCAGTGCTCGCCGTTGTCCGGCGAGAAGTACATGCCCGTTTCGGTGCCCGCGTAAAGCAGACCGCGCCTGTTCGGATCTTCGCGAATCACGCGCGTGAACGTCGTCTCGGGAATGCCGTTGACAATCTTCTTCCACGTCTTGCCGTAATCGTTTGTGCGATAGAGAAACGGCCGATAATCGTCGAACTTGTACATCGTCGCCGCAACGTAGGCGGTCGCCGGATCGAAAGGCGAAGCTTCAATCGAGTTGATCTGAATCCACTCAGGCATCATGCTCGCGGGCGGCGTGATGTTGGACCAGTTCTTGCCGCCGTCGCGCGTGACGTGCACGAGACCGTCGTCGCTGCCCGCCCAGATCGTGCCCGCCTGCACCGGCGACTCCATCACCGTGAAGATCGTGTCGTAGTACTCGATGCTCGTGTTGTCTTTGGTGATTGGACCACCGGACGAGGCTTGCTTCGATTTGTCGTTACGCGTCAGATCGGGACTGATGATCTGCCAACTGCTGCCTTCGTCAGTCGATTTGAACAGCACGTTCGCGGCGGTGTAGAGCGTGTTTGGATCGTGCGGCGAAAAGAGCAACGGGAAGTTCCACTGGAAACGATACTTCAACACGTCGGCGCCCGCGCCCATCGGGTTGTTCGGATAAGGATTGATGTCGCGCAGTTGACCGGTGTGATGATCGGAGCGCGTGATGAGCCCGCCGTATGAGCCGGCGTAAACGATCTGCGAATCCTTCGGTGAAGGCGCGATCCAGCCCGACTCGCCGCCGCCGACGTCGTACCAGTCGCTCGTGCCGATGCCGCCTTCAGTCGTGCGGCTCGCGATGCGCACGGTCGAGTTGTCCTGCTGCGCGCCGTACACGTTGTAAGGAAAGTCGTTGTCGAGCGCGACGCGATAAAACTGCGCGGTCGGCTGGTCCTGTTCGGTCCAACTGCGGCCGCCGTTGAACGAAACGTTCGCGCCGCCGTCGTTGCTTTCGATCATGCGATTGGGATCGTCAGGCGCGATCCACAGATCGTGATTGTCGCCGTGCGGCACGGGAATGCCGGTATACGTGCGGCCGCCGTCGTTCGAGCGATAGAAGCCGGTGTTGAGAACGTAAACCTCATCGGCGTTCTTCGGATCGGCGTAGATGCGCGTGTAGTACCAGGCGCGCTGGCGCAGCCGCCGCTCTTCGTTGACCTTGGACCACGTCCGGCCGCCATTGTCGGAACGAAAGACGCCGCCGTCTTCCGCTTCGACGATCGCCCAAACGCGATCGGGATTCGCGGGCGAGACTGTGATGCCGATGTTGCCGACGATGCCGCGCGGCAGACCGGGATTGCGCGTCAACTCGGTCCAAGTGTCGCCACCGTCAGTCGACTTGAAGATGCCGCCGTTTGGACCACCACTCTCGAGCGTCCAGGGCTTGCGATAGACTTCCCAAAACGCGGCGTAGAGAATGTTCGCGTTCGTGGGATCGATAATCAGATCGCACGCGCCGGCTTTGGGGCCGCGTGTCAAAACTTTTTCCCACGTCTTGCCGCCGTCTTTCGAACGAAACACACCGCGCTCGTCGTTTGGTCCCCAGACGTGGCCTTGCGCCGCGACGTAAACCAGATCCGGGTTCTTCGGATTTACACGGATACGGGATATCTGTC
>DASXXL010000027.1:0-1697 GCA_036503085.1 Pyrinomonadaceae bacterium
AATCAACGGTAATAACAATCCGGGACCGTTTCCGCCGGATACTGGCGGCGGCGGTGGCGGGCGCAGCGGCCGGATGACGTGGAAAGGTCGTGTTGATGACGACGTGCGCATCACGATTCGTGGCGGCAGTGCGGACGTCGAAACGATCGGCGGCACGCCGTACTATGACGGACAACCGAACTTCACCGCGTCGTTGCCATCGCGGCGCGTGAACGTTCGGTTAGTAAACAAGCGTGGCCGAGGCGAGATCTACATCGAGCAGCAACCGTCACGTGAAAATGATTTCGCGGTCGTGGTGCGGATTAAGGATCCGAAGGGCGGCGCGTCGGATTACGAGTTTGAGCTGGCGTGGTAACGAATTAATTTCCGATTAAGATCTCGTCGGCGAAGATCCACGTGTTCTTGCCGGAGTTGACGGCGCGTAGACGAACGTAGCGCGCGTTCTGGGGCGCAATTGTTTGGGTGAAGTCCTTGACGGTTGCGCCGTCTGCTTCTGCTGAGCCATTGCTACCGTTCGCGTTTTCAATCGTAGCGGCGCGCGTAAAGTTCTTGCCGTCGAGTGAAAGCTCGATCTCGACACGACGCGGAAACCAGATCCACGATCCCGTGTCTTGCAAAAAGCCGGCGTCGACTTTCGACACCTGTTGCACGTTGCCGAGATCGACGACGGCTACGAGATCCTTCTCCCAGTAACCTTGCCACGCGCCGCTGGTCCAGTTCGTCGTACCGCGCAGACCGTCAACTAAAGCGGCATCGCCGCCGCCGGTGTACTGCGAGCTGTACTCGGAGAGGAGCCTCAAGCTCCACTCGTGCGGCATCCGATGAAAGGCCGCAGTTACGACCGCGCTGTGATTGCGTCGCGTGTCTATCGCGATCGCTTTCACCGTCGTATCACGGTCGATCACAAACGGCTTCACAAAACGCGTGGATTTTGACGAAGGCTCAGAACCGTCAGTCGTGTAGTAGAGAGAGTTCGCGCTACCCAGATCCTGAAGCTCAATCCGCAACCGACCCTTGAAACTCTTACTCGGCGCTCTCACCACCGGAACAGGCACAATTTCAGATCCCGCTATCTGCGCAACAGGCTCCAATCCCACTCCCCAACCCCGACTCGGCTGTGGCTCCATTTCGAAAACCAGCTCACCACCCGCCACCACATCAGCGTGATCGAGATACGATTTCTCATAGCGCTTACCGTTCAAAGTCGCTGATTGAATATAGAGGTTCTGATCCGACACGCCTCGCGCCTTCACCACAAACGACTTCCCATTCTCAAACGTGAACCGCACTTCCGGAAACAACGGCGAACCGATCGCATAGATCGTCGAGCCCGGTGTCACCGGATAAAATCCCGCCGCACTGAACACGTACCACGCCGACATCTGCCCGCAGTCTTCATTACCAATCAACCCGTCAGGCGCGGGCCTGTAAAACTGGTCCATGATCTGCCGCACGCGCATTTGCGTCTTCCACGGCTCGCCCGCGTAGTCGTAGAGATACGCCATGTGATGGCTCGGCTCGTTGCCGTGCGCGTATTGCCCGATCAAACCGGTGATATCCGCCTGCTCGCGTCCGGTCGTGCGGCTCTCGGCCGCGAATAACTGATCGAGTTTGCGCGCGAAACCACGTGGCCCGCCCAGCAACTTCATCAAGCCGCTGATGTCCTGCGGCGCGAAGAACGTGTATTGCCACGAGTT
>DASXXL010000028.1:0-12117 GCA_036503085.1 Pyrinomonadaceae bacterium
ATCGCCCAGCAATTGTTTACCGTGCTATCGCTGATGACGTATTTGACTCTTATGCGAACTCCCCGCCCTGGAATTACAATGCTGAACCTGACGAATTAACGTTCAATGTACTCCGCCCAGATCACTCGCGCTAATCCGACGTGTATTGTGCTGCTGATCGATCAGTCAGCATCGATGTCCGATCCTTTCAGCGGCGACTCGGCCCGCAAGAAATCCGAAGTCGTGGCCGAGGTCGTCAATCATACGCTTCACGATCTCGTCATTCGCTGCACAAAGACCGAAGAAGTCCGCAACTACTATCACATCGCCGTGCTCGGTTACGGACGCCAGGTGTGGACCGGCTTTGGTGGCCCGCTGATGTCACGCGAGGTCGTGCCCATCTCCGAGGTTGCCGATCACCCGTTGCAGATCAAGAACAGCTACAAGCGTGTCTCGGACGGCGCGGCCGGCTGGGTCGAGATCCCGGTGCGTTATCCCGTCTGGATTCATCCGACTGCTGACGGCAAGACGCCGATGTGCGAGGCGCTCACCCGCGTGAAGCAGATCCTCGAACGCTGGCTGATAGCGCATCCGAAAGGTTTTCCGCCAACCGTTCTGCACCTGACCGACGGTGAATCAAGCGACGGTGAGCCGAACGAAATCGGCCGCGAGATCATGTCGCTGGGCACTGACGACGGCAACGTGCTTCTCTTTAACTGCCACATCTCTTCGCGACGCGCAGCGAAAGTCGAATACCCCGCGGACGAACGCCTGTTGCCGGACGGATTCGCGCGCACGCTGTTCGAGATCTCGAGCCCTTTGCCGGGCAGCTTCATGGCCGCGGCCGCGCAGCTCGGCGTCCAAACCGTCCCCGGCTCGCGCGGATTTGTTTTCAACGGCGATCCGTCTTCGATCGTACAGTTCTATGAAATCGGCACCAGCCTCACCGGCATGACGCCGTATCGCTGGATGGGTGACGAGATAACGGAGCCTGAATGAGTTCGGCCAGACAAAGCGCGATTTGGGAACTGCGAACGCAGCAGGTGCTGCTGCCCAAGTCTGGCTTTGACGCGTCGGAGTGTGAAGATTCGATCGGCGGCGACGAACAGAACTGCCGCTTCGCAGTAGCCGATGGGGCGACCGAGGCCTTCGATGCGCGCAACTGGGCGCAGCGGCTCGCGAACAACTGGGTGCGCAGTAACACAGCGCTCACACCCGAAGCCTTCAACGAATGGGTCGCGAGTGAAGGACTCGAGCTCCACTCTTCCTGGAAACAACTCACGCTCTCGTGGTACGCGGAGGAGAAAGCGCGAACCGGATCGTTCGCTGCTTTCGTCGGTGTCGAACTGGACTTGCGAACCGAGGCGCCCGCGTGGGAAGCCATCGCGCTCGGCGACGCTTGTCTGCTGCACTGCCGCAACGGTGCGCTCATCAAGAGTCTGCCGCTATCAAACTCGGCCAGCTTCAACAGCGCGCCGATCCTCGTCGCGTCCGATCCGTCAATCTACAAAAGCAACGAGCAGTCGCTCGTGATTGAGTCCGGCAGTTGCGAAAACAACGACGTGCTTTTTCTACTCTCAGACGCAGCCGCCGCGTGGTATCTCGAACGTTTCGAACAAAACAACTTCGCGGACGTGTTTCTAAACCACGAGAGCGAAGCGCTGGCGGAATTCTTTGAGAATGAGCGCCGCACTGGCAGAATAAGGAACGATGACATCGCCGTGATGCGTCTCGAAATTCAGCAACGGAGTAACAGTTAGTGCTCGCCTCGCCGACCGAACAACTCCCGCGATACTGGCCCTCGGCCAGACACTTCACCGAGGTCATTCAGTGTCCTTCCGTCTGCTTTGCGCATCCTGTTTTGCGGAAAACATTGCCCGCCGTCGATCGACTCGGTATGCCGATCGTCACCTCGGGCCAATTCGCTTACGTCTACAAACTGAAGTCGATGAATGGCGACGGCGACTATGCCGTGCGCTGTTTTCGCGGTTATCTCGGCGACCGCGACCAACGTTACCGCGCGATCCAGGACCACGTGCTGTCGTCGCCCGTGCCATACCTTTCGCAGTTCAGTTATGCATCGGAAGGCATACTCGTCGGCGGCACGCGCTTTCCGATCCTCTTCATGCAGTGGATCGATGGGCCAACACTCGATCTTTACGTCAGCGAGATGCTCAACCGTCGCGACGTGCTGCTGCATCTCGCGGATGAATGGTTGCGCGTGGTGGTTGCGTTTCAGGAGTCGGGTCTTGCTCACGGCGATCTACAACACGGAAACGTGATCGTCGAACACGGTCAACTGCGCCTCATCGATCACGACGGCATCTTCGTGCCCGCGATGAAAGATTGGCCGGCTTGCGAAGTGGGCCATCAGCATTATCAACATCCGCAACGCACCGCGGAGCAGTTTGATGCGAGTCTCGATAACTTCTCGTCGCTGGTGATCTACTTGTCGTTATTGGCGCTCGCTGAGCGGCCGAGTCTCTGGCAGGAGTATCACGACGAGAATCTCTTGTTCACGAAAGCGGACTTCCTCGATCCGTCGTCGTCAACGCTCTTTGCGAAGGTCAGAGAAATCGGAACGGAGCATTCCCGTTTGGCCGAGGTGCTCGCGAATGCTGCTGTTGGACCACCGCAGTCGGCTCCCCGTCTCGCGGAGCTCGTGCAAGCGCCGTCGCGTTTGCCTTCGTGGATGACGGGACCTGTCGATCTCGAAGGCACGACGAAGACGCGCGAAGTAATGAGAACAGATGCGCTCGCTGATACTCGCACCGCTCGCTGGATGCCCTGGCAGGAGAAAGAGAAACAACGGGCTACACCGGCCACGCCGTCTTCAGACTCGGTGCAAACGATCTTCGGCCCCGGCATCCCGCCTCGTGCCGTCGTTCGTCGCAACCCGGACGCGATTGGCCGCAATTCGCTGCACTTCGCGAAGGAATTTTTCCGCGGCCATTTTTTCTGGTGGTACTGGGGCGTTTACGTGCTGTTTCAGTTTGGCGGGTTGGGAGCAGGCTTGAGTCTGCTGGCGGCGGTTCTGTGCGTAACGATCGCGTGTTTGACTTATGGTCTGTTTCGCGCGCTCGAGGAGTCACGCGCGGGGTATCGATTGAAGGCGGCTCAATCGGGGGCCGGAGCGTTGCCGCCGCTCGCTCCGCGTCCCGTCCCAGCGAAAACCGCAACGCCGCTGACGCCTTTGCAGCACCAGTCGTTGCAGCAGTCACAACCGCTAACGCCTTTGGCGGCGGCGATGTCGCCCGAACCATTGATCGGCAACCGCGTGCTGGGCATCTATCACCGGCGCGACTGCGATTGGGTGCATCAGATCTCCGCCGCCAATGTCGTCGGCTTCAAGTCGCAGAGGGAAGCTTCGTCGCACGGCTACAAGCCTTGTCGCATCTGCTCGCCGGCGAGTTGATTCGCATTACCATCAGCCTCAATCACAGGCAGCTCCGGAATTTCGACTTCTTCCTTCGGCGCCACCGCCGCGCGCAACTTGCCGCTTGAATCGTAAGCTTCCCATTCGTTCCAACGTGCGAGTGCGCGACGCAGATACTTCGTGCGCAGCTTGGTGAAGTAACTCAACAACGAAACAAGTCCCTTGATCCGTTCGTGTTCGTTTTGCTTTCGCGCGCGAACGATCTGTTTGCCGACGTTCGCAAGCCAAACGTCGCAATCGTGAATGTCGCCGAGCGCGGTCTGAATGCGTGCGGCGCGCTTCGCGTGGGTTGCAATCGAGCGCGGCCAGCAGGATTGAAAGAGCTCAATCGCGTAACGCAGACGTTTCACCGCAATCCGCATGTCATGCAGCGCGTCACTGTCGAGCGGCTTGAACAACGCATTGCTCAACTTCTCAAACTCTTTTAGTCGCGCAAGGATGATCTCACGCGCCATGTCCGCGAACGTCAATTGTGGCTCGTCTGCTCGTTTGTTCTTTCGTTCAGGCGACGTCGCTTCATTAATTCGCGAGACAAACTCCGTTTGCAGTACCTGCATTTCCTCGACGGTGATAATCGCTTCCAACTGGTTGCGCGTTTCGTCACGTGCGGTCTTGCGCGCCTCGATCAATTCTTTCAGCGCGGCGGACGATTCTCGCGGCACTTGCCGCTGCATCTCTTCGAGGCCGAGGATCGCGACGTCGTGATCGCGCACTTCGCCGAGTGCCCCGGCCAGTTGTCTCAGTTGTTTCGATACTCGAGCGAGACGTCGCTTGCGCACGTAAGGCGTGAAGTCGCGCAACGCGCTGCGCAAGCGCCGCGAAGCGACGCGCATCGAGTGCACGCCTTCCGGATCGGACCAGTCCAGCGCGGCGTCGCGCCAGCTTAGCAATTCCTCAAACCTCGTTACGAGTACCAACTTTATGCCTGCGGTCGCAGGCGCGTTGCGCTTGATTCGGATTCGTTTTGCTTTGGCCATAGGTTTCAAGCTCGCTGGGCTTGCTCGCGGCGAACGCTGAAACTCGGTGTTCGTTTGAACGCCTGTTCGAACAATTCGTGCTTTCGTTCCACTTCGAGCAACTCGTTTTCGTAGTCAGCGTCACTGCATAACTCTACCTGAAAATTCTTTGTCGTGACATTTTAGATCGCAGAACGCGGCTGTGATGACTGCGATCCAAAGCATCCGCGAGAGACGGCCTGGGAGTTTGATAGAATCGAGCCGATGTCTATTGGCGCGAGTTTCAATTGCCGGCCACTCTACGCAGTTTGTGTTATAGCAACGTAAACCATAGCTGAAGTGAAAACTTTATTTCTTTTACGTCACGCTAAATCGAGCCGGAAGGACCAAAGTCTACCTGATTTCGAGCGCCCGCTGAATCGCCGCGGCAAACACGCTGCGGAACGAATCGGCCGCTATCTGAAGCACGAGCTGATCGTGCCCGAAATCGTACTGAGTTCGCCGGCCGTGCGAGCACGCGAGACCATCGAGCGCGTCGCGAAAGCTGCCAAGTGGACGCCTGAGATTCTTTTCGACCAGCGCATTTACGAAGCCGGCGGCCTTCGTCTGCTCGAAGTGGTCTCGCAGGTCGAGAACGAACGCAAGACCGCGCTGCTCGTGGGCCACAATCCCGGAATTGAAGAGCTCTTGATGTTGTTGACAGGCGAATCGAAGCGCGTTCCCACCGGCGCCTTCTTGCAGATCGACTTGAAGACCTCCAAATGGACCAACGCCGCCGACAAACGAGCTAAGCTGGCCTGGCTCCTAAAACCCCGGAAGTTACCGGACCGTTGAGTTGCCACAAAGAAGCACAAGAAGCACAAAAGTATTTTGGTAAGCATTGTGCGTTTTGTGCTTCTTTGTGGCTATGATGACGGGAAAATAGTTTGTGAGTCTCTTAGGCGTACATTCGTCAAACAACAGTTGCATAATCGGTGAGGAGTCGCTCTTTCATGAGTTCTAAAACGCCGAGCATGATAACAGAGGGCACAGCAAGGGGTCAGCTTTGTAGAATAAGTTGGGCAACACGGAGGCCAGTGGCGAGGGCGCCCTGGACGGTGCCGTGATGGCCTTTTTTGTTGGCCGCTTCGCCCGCGAAGTAGATGGTGTTTTCGATGGGTTCGGAGAGAGCGGCTTGTGCCTTTAAGCCGCCGACCGGGATGTAGCTATACGCGCCAAGAGAGAATGGATCGGTGGCCCAGTCGTGCGTGTAGAAGTCGAGTAGCTGATCTTCGATGGATCGTACTGGCTCGGCGAAGATGTGCGACAGCGCCACGAGAGATTTGTCGAGTAGCGCATCCATGTTAGCGCGCGATGAGGCGTGAGCGTGCCCGGAGGTTTGGTGTTCCAGTAACTGCTCCGCACGCGTGCCGCCCGCCCAGCCGACCAACAACGGCACGCGAACCGGAAGCTGCGTCCACCATGTCGCCGGCAGTTCATCGGGCGAATGAATGAAGGCAAACTCTTTCAAGTCCGCGCGCTGGCCATCGTCCGACGGCAGACTGATTTCTTCCCAAAAGCGATCGCGAAAGCGCAGCATCACTTTCACAACCTGACCCACCGCGAGTTTGTTTGCTGCTTCTTCTTTTGCAACCAATCGCGGCGCGAAGGTGACCGCGTTGCGCTGAAGCACGCCAAGCGGCAACGTCACGATCAGTCGCCGCGCTTTAAATTGCTCGCCTGTGTCTGAAGTAACAGTGACCGCGCCTGCGTGCCACGCGATCTCACGCACCACGGTCTGCAAACGAAAACTCGCACCGTGTGCCACCGCCCCGGAGTGAAGCCACGCAACGAGCGGACGATAACCACCAGCCGGACGAAACTGTTTCTCGTCGTCGATCTCGGCCGCAGCTTCATTCGTCTTCATCAAGCCCAGCACGCTGATCCTGTCCGCGTGCGCCGCGTGAAATCCCTCAACAAACAGCGTGGCGATCGCGCGCACGTCATGGACCTTGTGCTTGCGACTGTACTCGTCGAGAAACTCCGCAAACGACTCGTCGTGGCCCTTGTACTTCGCGATCTCGTCGTCAACAGCCTGAATGGCTGACCAGAATTCACGTGACTTGGAAATAAGCGCGTTGCGAAAGTACCAGTGAGTATTCGGGAGCTCGATCAGCTTGATGCCAGCGCGATCGGCGAGCTGCAGCGTCTCTGGTGGTTTGCCGTGAACAAATTCGGCGCCGAGTTCGACCGGCGCCGATAATTGCGAATCAAGATGTGTGTGGATGCGGCCACCGATGCGGTCGCGCGCCTCCAGAACTATAACGTTGAAATTTGCAGCACTCAGTTCGCGCGCGGCTGCGAGTCCCGCCGCGCCCGCGCCAATGATCAAAATATCAGTCTCATCCGTCATCCCGTTTGCGATCGCCGCGATCGCCCTGCCCCGGCTTCGACTCGGTCTTCGCGTGTTTGCGCACGTCCTGTGACAACGATCTGCCCACGTCGTCCGATTCTTCGAAACGGCCGTGGTCATCGCGTCGGACATAACGCTTGTCGTTGCCAGTGTCGATCAATTCGCGTTTGCTGTCATGTTTTTTGTCAGCCATTGTGCACTCCTCCGTTCAGTATTTCACCGGCGAAACAGCAAACGAAGGGCCACATAGCTGAGTAAGCTAAAACCATCCACACATTACGCAGAACTCTGTGTAATCTGTGGATGGCTTTTAACCAGCCGGTTGGCGTTCGTATTATTCTCCGACACGCTTGAACGACTTGCGCAACGCGGTGCGAGCCGCGTGATAGCCGCACATGCCGTGAACGCCGCCGCCGGGTGGAGTTGAAGACGAGCAGATGTAGACGTTCTTCAGCGGTGTTCGATAGGTGCGAATCGTGGGACGAGTGAAGAGTTGCGTGATCGTCGCTGCGCCGCCGTTGATGTCGCCGCCGACGAGGTTCGCGTTGAGACTTTCCATTTGCGCCGGTGACAACGAACTGCGGGCGATGATGCGCGAACGAAATCCCGGAGCGAAGCGTTCGATCTGATCTTCAATGCGCTCAGTCATGTCGATCTTCGAACCATTCGGCACATGACAGTAGGCCCACAGCGTGTGCTTGCCTTCGGGTGCACGTGACGAATCAAATAAACTTGGCTGGGCGGCGAGGACAAACGGGCGGTCAGTACACTTCCCTTCCCACACGGCCGACTCCGACATTTCGATCTCCGCGAATGAGCCCCCGAGATGAACCGTCGCTGCTTCAAAACACGCAGGCGCACGCCACGGCACTGGACCATCGAGCGCCCAGTCCATTTTGAAAACGCCGGGACCATACTTGTAACGGCGGAGTTTCTTTTCGAAACGGCGTGGCAGACGTTCACCGAGAATGCGCAAAAGTTGACGAGGAGTTACATCAAAGAGTACGCAAGCAGACGACGGCAGATTCTGGAGAGACTTAATGCGCGTATCAGTCACGATCTTGCCGCCGAGATGCCGCAAGTATGCAGCCATCGCGTCCGAGATGTTTTGCGCACCACCGCGCGGAATCGGCCAGCCATGCGTGTGACCAAGCGTCAGCAACACGAGGCCAAACGCAGTAGTGCCGACATCGTTAAGCGACAAACAGGAATGCGCCGCAGCGCCCGCAAAGAACGCGCGCGTGCGATCCTCGTCGAATCGACTCCGCACAAAACCCGCGGCGAGACGAATACCGTTCAAGCCGAAGCGCGCCATTAAAAAGGGATGACGTGGGAAGTGGATTGGTCCGAGAAGCTCAGGCGCTAAATTTTCCCAATGTCGGACGAGAGGCGTCAGCAAGCGACTATAAGCGCCCGCGTCACCGCCGAGTTGCGAAGCTGTTTCCTCGACCGAGCGACGCAACAGGATCGCAGTGCCGTCGTCGAAAGGATGCGCCACCGCCGCAGGCGGATAGATAAATTCCAGACCGTACTCACCAAGCGAAAGATTTTTGAAGAACGGAGAACCGACTGCGAGTGGATGGACCGCCGAACACGTATCGTGAACAAAATCCGGCAGCGTCAACGCAGCCGAACGCGCGCCGCCGCCGATCGTCTCATTCGCCTCATAGACACAAACGCGCTTGCCTCGCTTCGCTAACTCGATTGCTGCGGCTAAGCCGTTCGGCCCAGCGCCAACAACGATCGCATCGTAGTCTTTGCTCATTCAGTCTCGGCGCTTGGCGACGGCACGCGCGAGTGTTTGATGTGCCGCCAGATCCACCACGCCACCGCTAACACAACGATGATTCCGATCACGAAGTCGAACCGGTGAAACCACGTCTTCAACGTGTCGTCTTTGTCCCACTGTTCGCCGAGCTTTTGCCCGACGTAAGCGAGACCGATGCACCACGGCAGCGAACCGGCAAACGTGTAGATCACAAATCGCGTGAGGTTCATCCGCGCCACGCCCGCCGGAAACGCGATGAACGTACGGATCGCCGGTAACAAACGACTCACGAAAACGATCGCCTCGCCGTACTTCGAAAACCAACGGTCCGCGAGATCCAAATCGTGTCGCGACAGCAAAATGTACCGACCATACTTTTCGATCACTGGCCGCCCGCCGTACATCCCAACCCAATACGCGACGAGCGAACCGAGCACACAGCCAACCGCGCCCGCGACTCCAACCCACCACAGATTCATCTCGCCGCGCGAGACAAGATAGCCCGAGAACGGCATGATGATCTCCGACGGCAACGGAATGCACGCCGACTCAATCGCCATCAACAAAACAACGCCCGCGTAACCGAGTGTGGAAATCGTGGCGACGATAAAGCTCGATAGTATGCCGATGATTTTTGCAATCATAGAAAGGGTTTTACGGAACGGCGCAGCTTTGCCCCAAAACTCAACGAGCGCGCTCTTCTCTGTGCCTCTGTGTCTCTGTGGTTAATAATTTCTCCGCGACAACCTACCACAGAGACACAGAGGCACAGAGAAATCAGTTCGCAACCGGCTTTTAAGGCAATTCGGAACGGCGCTGATTAGTGCTCGCCCCAGCCGTGCCGCCCGATGAGCGGAACGAAGGCGCAGCCACCGTGATCCTCTTCGCGGTAACCAGTTTCAGTTTTCAGTACGCGTATCAGTCGTTGTGCCTCGCGCGACTCGCCGACCGGAACCACCAAACGCCCGCCGATCTTTAATTGCGCTGCTAACGGCTCGGGTACAGTTGGACCACCGGCCGCAACGAGTATCGCGTCGTAAGGCGCGTTTGCGGCCCAGCCGAGCGTGCCGTCGAAGCATTTGACGGTCGCGTTGTAGATCTCGAGTTGACGAATTCTGCTTTGCGCTTCACGCGCGAGATCGCCGATGCGCTCGATCGCGTAGACCTGCGCGGCGCACATCGCGAGCACGGCGGTTTGATAACCCGAGCCGGCGCCAATCTCGAGCACGCGGCTGTAGCCATCGAGCTCGAGCAACTCGGTCATGCGTGCGACGATGAACGGTTGTGAAATAGTTTGGTTGGCGCTGATCGGCAATGCGTGATCACCGTAAGCACGGCTCTGCAACGCTTCAGGCACGAAGAAGTGGCGCGGCACCAGGCGCATCGCTTCGAGCACGCGCGGATCGCGAATGCCGTAGTGCTCGCGCAGACGTGCGACCATGCGCTCCCGCGGAATGGAGTACTCCTGCCATAACGGGGAAAGTTTTTTGTTTACCGGCTGCACCGACGGGTATTTTACTGATTTAACTCTTGTGGAGTAACTCGGAATCCTTCAGGTAGTTCCAGGTCTCGATTGCCGTAAGTGCGTTGTGATCGGTCATGTCGCTGCGCAGCGGCGTCACGGAAACGTATCCTTCCTTCACCGCGTGGTAATCAGTGCCTTCAACCGAGTTCACGTTGAAATACTCTTCGCCGATCCAGAAGTAAGGTTTGCCGCGGGGATCGATGTGTTCGGTGATCACGGGCCGCGCATTCTTGATGCCTTGCCGCGTGACTTTCACGCCTTTGATCTCGCCCGGTGGGAGATTGATGTTGAGCAACGTGCCTTCCGGCAATCCTTCTTCAAGCACTTTGCGCGTGGCGACGACGGCGAAAGCAGCAGCATCTGTGAAATCGAAGTTGTCACGCGCGACGAGACTCAGCGCGAGACCGGGAACACCGAGGATCGTCGCTTCGAGTGCGCCGGCAACGGTGCCCGAATAGGTCGCGTCATCACCGAGGTTGCCGCCGTGATTGATACCCGAGACGCAGATGTCGGGGCGTTGTTCTTCGGACAGGATTTTGTTTAGCGCGAGCGTGACGCAGTCAGTCGGCGTGCCGTCGATGGCCCAGTGGCGATCGTCGAGTTGGCGGATGCGCAACGGGCGCGCGAGCGTCAGGCTGTGCGACGCGCCGCTCATCTCGGACGTGGGCGCGACGACATAGACGTCGCCCAGTTCTTTCAGGGCTTCTTCGAGTTTGATGAGCCCGTCGGAATGGATACCGTCGTCGTTTGTCAGCAAGATCCGCGTCATACTCTCTTACCCGGGGCGCGTTCGTTTGCACACTCCAGTTTCGGCTCGCTCACCTAGGAGCGTCCGGTTTTTGAATCCTGGTTAAGACGACTGGTGAGATAAAAGTACGGCCGTGGCGTGTGCGGGGGAGTAAAGCTAATCGCGCGGGATGCGCATTCGGCCTTTTTTCTTGTTGCGCTTGCGAGCCAGGGCTGATTTTAGTTTGGCCTTTTGACCGGGCGGGATGAAGAAGGCGTGCTTTTTGGCGTCCTTAATGATCTCTTCGGTCATGACCTTGCGCTTAAAGCGTCGCAATGCGCTTTCAATCGATTCACCCTGATTAACAGTAACTATTGCCATTCGTTCTCTGCTTTCCCTTTCTAAGCTCCTTTTGCAGGAGAGCTATTTAACACGCGCCAAAGGTTCGCGGTCAAGTTGCCAGACAAAGAAATCCACAGATTACACAGATAAGGCTAAGTCTGCGTAATCTGTGGTTTCAAGAGACTTTGGGAAGCGCCTCTACACCAGCACGGCTTCGGCTGGCTCTTCTTTCTTCCGGCTCAGACCTTTGATCTGCACCGGCTTGTCGGCTTCCGTCGTCTTCAACTGCTTTTTCAGTACCATTTCCTGATACATCTTACGCATCATGACGGCCTCTTCGTGGGCCGTCTTCGGTCCCTCCATCTGTGGCTTGTTCGGCCGCTGCAAGTCGATCTCATTCAAAATCAAACCGTGCGACTTGTCGGCGAGCTCGACGTCCTTTCCTCCTGCAAAAATCTCGTGCCGGCCATGCTCCTGATACCACTTCGCGACGGTCGCGTTCTGGTGCATGTTCTCGATGATGTTGCGCCAGCCGATGCCCGTGTTGTACGCGCAGAACGAAATCTCACCTTCCTGCGTGCCATACGGGATGATGCACATTTCGGTGCGGCGGAAGTCGTAGTTGAAAAGATCCTGGAACCACATGCCCGCGATGAACAGGAAGTTCCAACGATCGGATCGCCGCATGTCGATGTCCTGCTCGGTGCGGTCGCCGCTCACCTTACCGTAGTCCTTGCCCGTCAAACCAAACGACTTGTCAAACTTCTTGAAGAGCTCGTAAAGCGTGAACTGCGATGGCGACTTGTAGGGGTTGTAGTGCTTCAACAGCGTCAGTCCCATCATGACGTTCGACATCCACTTGCCGCGCGCCGCGTCCGTGATCTTCTGCATATCCTTGACGAGACCCGGAATGTTCAGAAACTCCGGCACGGGCCGCATCTCTTTGGTCTCTTTGTCAATCATCACGGCGGTGCCGACGCCGCAGTTCGGGT